>DASRQW010000085.1 GCA_035696245.1 Longimicrobiaceae bacterium
CGAACACGGCGCGCGCCGCGATCCCCGCCTCGCCGCGAAGGCCGAGCACCTGCGTGGCGATCTCGGCCGTGGGCAGGGGACCGGCTTCCAGCAGGCGCAGGGTCCGCTGCGCGAGGCTGCCTTCGTGCTCGAAGCGCACGCCGGCCGGCAGGGGGAAGGCGGCCTTCACCATGCGTCGTCGCGGCACACGGGGAGCGTCATGCAGCGTCCGCCGCCGCCGCCGCGCACCAGTTCCGCGCCCTCGAAAGCGATCACAGCGCGGTCGTCGTCCTCCAGCTCCACCTCGCCCGTCAGGAAGTCCAGCGCGCCGATGATCTTGAAGCCCGCCTCGCGCTCCATCTCGCGCATGGTGGCCTCGTTGCGCGTGTAGCCCAGCACCACGCCGGGCCGCACCGCCACGAAGTTGCAGCCGCTCGACCACTGCTCGCGCTCCTGCACGGTGGGGTGCTTGCCGCCGCAGCAGATGGCCTCCAGCGGCAGGTCTACGTCCTTGAGCGCCGCCCACAGGTCCGAATACTCGCGCAGGCCCTTGCCGTCCGACCGGTAATAGAGCACCGGAAGGCGGCCGGGGCCGAAGAAGTACGGCGGGTAGACCACGCAGTGCGTGCGGTCCACCATCGTCAGGATCATGTCCAGGTGGATCGCCGGGCTCTCGCTGGGTAGCACGACGACCAGCACGTGCTCCACCCCCGCGCGGTCCCTGAGCCCTTCGACCAGGCCCTCGATCGCCGCCGGGCTGGAGCGCTCGGAGAGGCCCACCATTGCCAGGTCCGGGCGCAGGATCAGGACGTCGCCGCCCTCGATCGTGTAGTTGCTGCGGTGCTCCTCGGTGCCGTCGTAGATGAGGCCGGCATTGTTGAGCATGGGGTGGTAGGTGAAGAGCGCCTTCATCAGCAGCTCCTCGGTCCACCGCACCGCGTAGCGCATGGCCCCGATGATCACGGCGTCGTTGACCACCATGGCCGCGTCGCGCGTGAAGAAGAGGTTGGGCAGCGGCGGCAGCTCGTAGCTGACCTTGTGCAGCAGCTTGGAGATGGGCCCCGGCGCGCTCTCGCGCCCCTCGATGAAGCGGGCGATCAGCTCCTCGCCCGGCGTCTCCAGGATCTCGCCCTGCAGCGGCTCCGACGCCGCGACCTCCATCACCCGCTCCGTGAGGAACTTGCGCACCTCGGGCTGGTCGATGATGTCGGCCAGCAGGTCGCGCACCTCCAGCACGTCGGCGAAGCGCGAGAGCAGGGCCTTGAAGCGGTGGTGCTCCCGCCGCGCCTGCTCCACGTCGATGATGTCGTCGTAGAGGAACTGCTCTCGGTTGCTGGGCGTGACCGCCAGCAGCTCGTGCCCGGGCGTGTGGCAGATCACCGTGCGGAGATGTCCGATCTCCGAGGTGACGCGCACGCGCGCGGGCTGCGAGAGGGTTTCGGTTCTCTTCATAGCCGGGGAATCTAGCGGCCCCGCCGATCCCGGCGCAACTCGACTGCGCCGTTATATGGAGGCAGGTTCAGCGGTCCAGCCAAAGGAGATTCACGACGGCACGGCCTATGAACACAGCAAATATCCTCAGGGGCGAGAAATCGAACATGCGTAATTTCGGCTATTCACGTGGCGGGAAAAGTATTGGTCGGGGTTGTAATAGCGGTGCATTTTAGCTGCACTCGTCCCGGCTAGGCATCAGGTTAGTTGTGGATTTCTGCGCTAAGATCTTCCTCCATCACCCGTGTCTAGGTACTCCGATGCGATTACTCCTTACGCTGTCAGCGCTTGCAGTTCTGGTGCTTCCCGCCAGCGCAGTATCGCAATCGCAATCAAACCCCAACCCAATCACAACGTATCAGTTCAATGTGTCAGTCCCTGTATACGACTGTGATTTTGCCGGCCAGAACTTGTCATCAACTCCTAAGTTTCCGCCCGCCGGGGCGAAGTTTTACTACCTAGATGAGGTGCCAGGTCCAGGAATTCCGCCGCGGCCTGTCCAAGTGATCATCGAATTTCTCAGCTGGTCAGATTCCACTCTAAAACAGACATTCAACGTACTCTCGTCTGAAGAAGCTCGGGAGCGAAAAGGCTCCGCTGGGGCGGGAGATCCGCGGTTCTTTTGTATCAGCAAACCGCTCTTCGACCGCGCTGCATCACGTATCTACAAGGCGGGGTTAGGGTCAGTAGATCTAGCTGTCGGTGCACTCGTGATGCCTATCAAGATGCGTGGTATCAATCGTCCCTTCGACTTTTCTAAAGACTTAACAATTGGAACCGTCGCGGGTCCCCGCTTCCGACTCAACAATCAGCGCGATCTCTACGGCTCACTGCTGGTTGGGGCTGGGATTACAGCTGTCACGCTCACGCCCGAGAACACGCATAACGCGGTAGACAAGGCCACTGATCGCGCTGCCCTCACGTTAACGTTTGGCCCGATGTTAGAAGTGAATCGCTTCCAATTTGGCGTGATGTTTGGCTGGGATCGAATTTCAAATCCGAACCAAAGCAACTGGATTTATCAAGGTCGTCCGTGGCTTTCTCTAGGACTCGGGTACTCACTGTTGTCCGCTCCTCCAGCAACTCCTGCGTCAGGCGGGCAGAAGTAGAGGCCAGGAGGCCCACAGATTAGGCCCGACGGCAGCTAAGGGAAACCACTTAGCTGCTGTCTAACATGCCTACCTGGTGCGGACCGCCCAACGTATTCGCCCGTTTCTGCCCAAGCGACCAGAGTGCCTGAACATCATCCTGCTACTGACGCCGCTACTCCTACTACTGGCACAGTATTCATCATTATAGAACCACCCCCAAAAGGTTTCCCAAATTCGCTAGGGTGGCGTCAGAAACCAATGTGCGCCTAATATTGCGCGTTGATGAGACCGCTCATCAGCCGACGACCCTTGATGCAGGCTTACACACCTCTACAAGATGCATCCCTGGACAATAACATCCTTAGGTTTTGATAACTTGTCGCCACGACATACCGGCCATCAAAGAGCCTGTCTGACAAACCCCTCGCTTCGACGGGACGAAAAATCCGAGCCCCACAATTGCCCTGAGAGCCACGATCTCCTCGCGGGGATACATCGAAGGACCCCCTAAAATGGGCTCTCATTGGGCTCGGGCGGGTTTGTCGGACAGGCTCCAAAACCTTCCATAACAAAGACGACAAAAGTCACTGCTATAATTTCGACAGCTAATATGGCCACGCACGCCGCGCGCGGATTGGGTCAGCGAGGCAGCGCTTGGTCGAAAGCAGCGGCGGCAGCTTTCGCCGGTGCCGCCTAGTGATGCTTCTAAGTGGTGATGTCAGGCGCCAAGATCCGGCAGCCCGTCTGCGCGGGCTGCATCTTCAGCATAGTGCGATCGGAAGCGCCGCGGCCGCCGGGTTGGTTCACGTCCCGGGTGATCTCGCAGCCCTATCCCCCGCAGTGCGCAGCACGAGTCCGCCAGAACCTCAGCAGCGAGGAGGCGAGCCGCAGAACCTGGAACCCGCGGCATCCGTGGAAGCCGTGCCTTCCCCCGCTTGCGGGAGGGCAGGTGAGTCTTGCGAGCCGGGTGAGTCTTGCGAGCCGGGTGAGTCTTGCGAGCCGGGTGAGTCTTGCGAGCCGGGTGAGTCTTGCGAGCCGGGTGAGGGCCCATCCCGGTCCCGCCTCGATCTCTGCCCTGCCGCTCCCTCAGCCCGCCTCCTACCCTACCTCCCGCTCAACGCGAACGAAAGCCCTTCCAGTTCCAGCGTCACGTCCACGTTCCGCAGCGTCACCGAGCCGGGTGCGCGCAGCCGGATCGGCGCGAAGTTGAGGATGCCGCGCACGCCCGCCTTCACCAGCCGGTCCACCACCGCCTGCGCCGCCTCGGCGGGGACGGCGACGATGGCCATCTGGATGCCGGCACCGCGGAGCATGTCCTCCAGCTCCTCGTCGGGCCGCACCACCAGGCCGCCCCAAGTGGCGCCCACCTTCGCGGGGTCGCTGTCGAACACGGCGCGGATGTGGAAGCCCCGCTGCTGGAAGTCGCGGTACGAGAAGAGCGCCGAGCCGATCTTTCCGGCGCCCACCAGCGCCACGTTCCACTGCTGGTTCAGCCCCAGGATCTCCTGGATGGAGCGCAGCAGCTCGGGCACGTCGTAGCCCAGCCCCCGCTTGCCGAACGACCCGAAGAGCGACAGGTCCTTGCGCACCTGCGCCGACGTGGTGCCTCCCCGCTCCGCCAGCTCGCCGCTGGAGATGGTGTCGGTACCGGCCGCCTGCGCCTCCTGGAGGAAGCGGAGGTACAGCGAGAGACGTCGCACCGCGGAATCGGAGATCTTCTTCATCTGCAAAGCTGAGCGGAACCGCCTGGGCACGGAGCCCATCTTGTGAAAACATTCACAAGATAAATCCGCATCCGCCCAACGTCAACGCTCCTCACCCGCCGATCATCGGCGTAGGCGGGTGGTTACGTGTCTACCACCTCGGACGGAGAGAGTCTGACCCGCATCTCCCGAAGAATCCGGGGAGGCGAATGGAGCATCGAACGAGGATCGCCCAAGGAGGGAGATGCGCATCTCCCCACGTCTACAAATCTCAGCCGCCGGTGGAGACTCCCCTCGCCCGCAGCGCCTTCGCGAGGGCGATAAAGCCGTCGGGGTCGAAGGTCTCGGGCCGGTCGCGGAGGTCGATGGAGAGTTCGGATTCGAGCGCGGCGATGTCGTCCGGGGTCAGGCGGTAGGCGTCGCGGAGGATGCGCTGGAACTGCTTGCGGCGCTGCCCGAAGGCGACGCGGGTGAGCACGCGCAGGTCGTCCTCGGCCTCCGGCTCGATGCGCGGCGGGACGTGCGGCACCACGCGGATGACGGTCGACATGATGTCGGGCGGCGGGCGGAAGGCCTCGCGGCTCACGTTCATCACGCGCTCCACGTCCGCCACGGAGCGGACGCCGACGGAGAGCGCGCCGTACGTCTTGGAGCCCGCCGGCGCGAGGATGCGGTCGGCGAGCTCCTTCTGCACCATCAGCACGATCTCGCGCGGGCGCGGGCGGCGCTCCAGCAGCGAGAAGAGGATGGGCGTGGTGATGTTGTACGGGATGTTGCCGATGACCTTGAGCCGCGCCGGATCTGCCGACACCTCCTCGAGCGGCACGTCCAGCACGTCGCGGTGGATCACCTCCACCGAGTCGTCGCCGGCGTAGTCCGCCTGGAGCCGCGCCGCCAGCGCGTTGTCCAGCTCCACGAGGACGAGCCGCCGCACCGTGCCCGCGAGGTG
Source organism: Longimicrobiaceae bacterium (assembly GCA_035696245.1). Lineage (NCBI taxonomy): Bacteria > Pseudomonadati > Gemmatimonadota > Longimicrobiia > Longimicrobiales > Longimicrobiaceae > Longimicrobiaceae bacterium. Next base: position 5,214 of record DASRQW010000085.1, read on the forward strand.
GCGCGTGAGCGCGCCGGGGCCGGGGCCGATCTCCATCACCTCGTCGTCCGGCGACGGGGAGATGGCGGCCACGATCTTCCGCTGGATGTTGGCGTCCACCAGGAAGTTCTGCCCCAGCGAGCGCTTGGCGCGCGGCAGCCCGCGCCCGTCTCCCGGCCCGAATTCGCTCACCGCCCGCCCCTCCGCGCGCTCAGAAGCGCACCAGCACGGCCGTGCGGTCGTCGGCGGGGATGCTGCCGGGCTCGCCCGCCGCGCGCGAGAAGAGCCGCCCGATCATCTCGTCGGGCCGCTGGTCGCGCGCCGCCACGATCTCGTCCAGCAGGATGCGCTCGCCCGCGATCTCGCCCGCCTCCAGCGCGTCGGACAGGCCGTCGGTGAAGAGGAAGAGGAGGTCGCGGCCGGCCATCCACTCGCTGGTGTGCTCGTGGTACTCGTCGCGGTCCACGATGCCGAACGGCGGGTCGGTCACCGGCAGCCGCTGCGCCTCGCCCGCGGGCGTGATGCGGAAGGCGTGCGCGTGGCCGGCGTTTGCGTAGGTGATCCGCCCTTCCGCGGGGTCGATCACCGCGTAGAAGAGCGTCAGGTACATCTCCGTCGTCTCCAGCTCGTCGATCAGCGCGCGGTGGGTGCGGCGCAGCACCTCGGCGGGCATGTCGCCCTCGGAGGCGTGGATGGCGACGGCGCTCATGGTCAGCGCCATGATCAGCGCCGCCCCGAACCCGTGCGACGAGACGTCGCCGATCATCACCCCCAGCCGTCCGCCGGGCAGCCGGAAGAGGTGGTAGAAGTCGCCGCCCACCGACTCGGCCGGGACGCATCGGGCGGCTACCTCGCAGTAGCCGGCGAACTGCTCCAGCGGGGGGAGGAGCTTGAGCTGCAGGTCGTGCGCGAGCTCCATCTCGCGCATCACCCGCTCCTGCTTGAGGCTGTCGGCGATGAGGCGGTTGTTCTCCACCGCCGCGCCGATCTGGCTGGCGATGGCCGAGAGCAGCTTCATGTCGCCGGCCGAGAAGCCCCCGCCGGAGTTGCGGCCCACCAGGTTGATGACGCCCACCGGGCGCGTCTCGCCCTCGGGCGGGGTGTAGCTGACGGGGACGGAGAGGAAGGAGCCCTGCTGCGTGGACGGGTCCGAGCAGTCGTCGCGCGGGAAGGCTTCGCCGGGCGCGAGGATGACCGGGCGGCCCTCGCGGAAGACCTCGGCCGTGACCGAACATCGGTCGTCGACCGGGATGGGGCCCCGGTGCCCGTCGCCGCCCACGGCCGCGGCCAGGTGCAGCATGTCGTCGTCGGCATCGCACACCCACAGAGCGGCGCGGCGGGCACCCAGGATCCCGCTCACCTCGGCCAGGATCGTCTCGGACGCTTCCTCGAGCGAGATGATGGAGCCCAGGATCTCGCTGATGGAGTACAGGAGCGTGATCTCCTCGTAGCGCTCGGCGATCTCGCGCGAGAAGGCGCGGATCTCGTCGTCGTGGCGCAGCGAGCGGGCGAGCACGCTGGCGAGGAAGCGCACCGCCGTCCGCGCCTCGTCGGGAGATGCGCGCGGCACGTCCAGCCAGATGCCGGTCTCGCCCACCTGGAGCGCGCCCGCCCCCGGCTCGGCATCGCCGCCCGCTTCGCGCGCCCCGTCCAGGGCCCAGCCGGCGTCCGAGCGGGTCCACACGCGAACGTCTCCGCCGTACTCGCGGCGGAAGTCGTCGAGGACCTCGCGGGCGGCGCCGGGGATGGCGGGTGGGGCGGAGAGGGACTGCATGAGGGCTCGCCGGGGAAGCGTGAGGAGGGGCTACTCGCCGGAGGCCCGGCTGCGCGCGGGGCCCTCGCGGTTGAGGACGAGCCGGACCGCGTTGCCGCAGTCGTTGAACTCGACCTCGTCCATCAGCTTGTGCAGCAGGAAGATGCCTCGGCCGCCGGCCTGCTCGCGGTGCTCGGGCAGGGTGGGGTCGGGCACCACGTGGGGGTCGAAGCCCTGGCCCTCGTCGCGTACCTGCACGGACACGCGGGCGCTGTCGATGATCACCTCCACCCGCACACGCTTGGCGGGGTCCTGGCCGTTGCCGTAGATCATGGCGTTGGCCAGCGCCTCGGCCATGCCCACGCGCAGGTTCAGGGTGAGGCGGGGTCCCTCGAAGTGGAAGTCGCGGCAGCGGTTCTCGAGGTACGCGACGGCGGCCTCGATGAGGCGCAGGTCGCTGGGAAGCTCGAGGACGAACCTCTCCGTGCCGGCGCCGCCCAGCGGAGTGTCGCCGGGCCGTCTACGGACGTTCATCCGCTGGAATCCTTTCGCGGCGGGCGCCGGCGGGCCGTGCCCGCGTCGTGCCGGCTGCGGGTGGGGAACGGTGCGCACGCCGCGCGCGCGGTCCCGTTGCGGGAAACGCGTGGCGTGCGCGCCGGACGTTCGGCTTCAGAAGCCCTGGAGCGCCTCTTCGCGCGAGTCGGCGATGTTGAAGAGGGTGTCCAGCTTGGTCAGCTCGAAGAGGGTCCGCAGGTCTTCGTTCAGGTTGGCCAGGCGAAGCTCGCCGTTCTGCTCGCGGATCTTCTTGGAGAGGCTCACCAGCACGCCCAGGCCCGAGGAGTCGATGTAGCCGGTGTTGGCGAAGTCGATCATGAACTTGCGCTCGCCCGCCTCCAGCTCGTCGAGCACCTTCTGCTTCAGCTCCTGGCGGTTCCCGACGATGAGCTGCCCGTCCACGTCCACCAGCACCACCCCGTCCTGCTTACTCGTCTGGAAGCTCATGGCTCCTCCGCACTGGGTTGAAGAAAGACCGTCCGACGCGAGCCCGAGGCAATCAACATGCCATTCGGGCCCTCTTCACCCTGCCATCAGGGCGGTGATGCAGGCCACGTTCACAATATCGTCCACCGCGGCGCCGCGCGAAAGGTCGTTGCAGGGCCGCGCCAGCCCCTGCACGATGGGGCCCAGCGCCTCCGCCCCGCCCAGCCGCTGCACCAGCTTGTACGCGATGTTGCCCGCGTCCAGGTTCGGGAACACCAGCACGTTGGCGCGTCCCGCCACGTCCGACCCCGGCGCCTTCCGCGAGCCGACGGACTCGATCAGCGCCGCGTCGCCCTGCATCTCCCCGTCCGCCGCGACGCCGGGCATGCGCTCACGGAAAAGCTCCAGTGCGGCGCGAACCTTCTGGACCGACGGGCCGTCGGCGCTGGCCTTGGTGGAGTACGAGAGGAAGGCCACGCGCGGCTCGTCGCCCACCACTTTCCGGCGCGCGTCCGCCGCGGCCATCGCGATCTCCGCGAGCTGGGTGGCGTCGGGATCGGGAACGACGCCCGCGTCCGTGAACGTCAGCACTTCCGGGTCGGACGAGCGGAACGGCTGGACGACCATGTAGAAGGACGACGACACCGTCCGGATTCCAGGCGCCGGGCCCACGCCCCAGAGCGCGGTCCGCAGCACATCTCCCGTGGTCGCCACGGCGCCCGCGACGGAGCCGTCCGCCTCGCCCGCACCCACCATCAGCGCGGCGAAGAGGAGCGCGCCGGCACTGCGGCTGTGCGCCTCCTCCATCGTCATCCCCTTGCCCTTCCGCCGCTCGTACAGCCGCGCCGCCAGCATCTCGCGCCGGCCGTCCGTCACCGGATCGACGACCTCGACGCCGTCCGACGAGCCGACGCGGGCGAACGCCTCGCGGACGTCGTCTCCGCCCAGGACGATGGGGCGCGCGAGTCCTTCGGCGGCGAGGCGGATGGCGGCCCGGCGCGTGCGCTCGTCATCGCCCTCCGCGAAGACGAGGCGGCGCGGGTTCGCGCGGGCGCGGGCGTGCAGGTCCGCCAGGAAGCTCACGCGCACGTCCGCCCGAACCGCTCGTCCAGCCGCCGCAGCACGGGCGCGGAGACGAAGCGCGTGACGTCGCCGTCCAGCGACGCGATCTGCCGCACGAGCGACGAGGAGAGGAACGAGTGCTCCACGTCCGGCGCCAGGAACACGGTCTCGATGCCCTCCCACAGCTGCCGGTTCATCAGCGCCATCTGGAACTCGTACTCGAAGTCCGACACGGCGCGAAGACCTCGGACGATGATGTGCGCGTCGCGCTGCCGGGCGTAGGTCACCAGCAGACCCTGGAACTCCACGGCTTCCACGCGCGGCTCGTCGGCGAAGCTCTCGCGGATCATCTCCACGCGCTCCTGCACGGTGAACAGGCCGTTCTTGGGCTGGTTCGCCTGGTGCGCCACCGCCACGATCACGCGGTCGGCGAAGCGGAAGCTGCGGCGGATGATGTCCTCGTGCCCCAGCGTCACGGGGTCGAACGAGCCGGGGCAGATGGCGATGCGCTCGGTCATGGGGGAGCGGGAAGGAAGGTGAGCGAGGTGTCGCCGTAGCGCCGCGTCCGCGCGCCGGGAAGGTCGGGGATGGCGTCGCCGCGCCCGTGCTCGATGCAGAGCAGCGCCGCGAAGGGCACCGCGGCGAAGGCCCGCGCCAGCGCCTCGGCGAAGCCCTGCGCGTAGGGCGGGTCCGCGAACGCCAGGTCGAAGGCGCCCGGCCCCAGCTTCTCCGCGTAACGCACCGCGTCGCCCCGCACGATCTCCGCCCGCGCGGCGGCGCCGAGGTCGTCCAGGTTCTGGCGGAGCGCCTTGAGCGCGGGCGGTGCCATCTCCACAAACACCGCGCTGTCGGCGCCGCGCGAGAGTGCTTCCAGGCCGAGCGCGCCGGAGCCCGCGAAGAGGTCGAGCACGCGCGCGCCGGGGATCTCGCCCGCCACCGCGCTCATCCACGCCTCGCGCACGCGGTCGGTCGTGGGGCGCGTCGCGCGTCCGGGCGGCGCCGCGATCCGCCGCCCGCCCCACTCGCCCGCGACAATTCTCATCGATCCGGACGACGCGCGACGATCTGCCGAACGGCAGGGGGAGGAGCGGAAAGAAGCGACCTCGTCGCGCGTCGCCTGGCGGATGAATCCGCGGCTACGACGGCACGAAGCCCGCCTGCGCGGGCTGCTGCCGGGAGGGCGTCGCGCGTCGGATGCGTTGGTGCCACATCTACCGACGAGACGGGATGCCCTGGCGCGCGCGTCAGGCGAGGCGCGGGGAGGGCGTCGGTTCGGGGTCGGGAGATGCGGGGCGGCCAGTCCGCGGAAGAAGAGTGCGGGCGGAGAAGGCGCGGGAGATGCGCGGCGGGGGACAGGCTACTCCGCGGGACGGAGGTCGACCAGCTTGGCCTGCACGGTGGTGCGGCCGTTCCAGGTGTTCTCTTCCAGCTTGAACGCCACGTCCACGCGTCCGCTCGCCAGCTCGTCGCCCCGCGCGGCCATGCCGAAGCCGATGGCGTCCAGCCGCGCGCCGCCGCCCGCGAGCGTCAGCTTCAGGTGGCCCTGGCCCACGATCTTGGGCGAGCCGGAGAGGGTGACGCCGCGCGCCGCGAACACCGGCGTGGAGTTGCCCATGCCGAACGGGCCCGCGTGGCGCAGCAGGCGCACCAGGTCGAGCGTCGCATCGGCCACGCCGACCTCCAGGTCGATCCGGACTTCGGGCACGAGCAGCTCTTCATCTACCGAAAGCACCTGGCGGGCGCGGTCGTTGAAGGCGTCGCGGAAGGCGTCCACGCTCTCCGGGAGGATGGAGCAGCCCGCCGCGTGCTTGTGCCCGCCGAAGCGCGTGAGGTGGCCCGCGCAGTCGCGCATCGCCTCGTACAGGTGGAAGCCGTGGATGGAGCGCGCGCTCCCCTTCCCTTCCTCGCCCGGCGGCAGGGCGATCATCACGGTGGGCCGGTGGATGCGCTCCACCACGCGCGACGCCACGATGCCGATCACGCCGGGATGCCAGGTCTGCGAGGCGAGGACGACGCCGTAGTCGCGGTCCGGGTCGTACGTCGCTTCCAGCGCGTCCATCGCCTCGCGCAGCGTCTGCTTGTCCACCGTCTGCCGCCAGCGGTTCTCCTCCTCCAGCGTCGCGGCGATGCGCGCGGCCTCGGCGGGGTCGTCGGTCAGCAGCAGGTCCACGCCGCGCAGCGCCTCGCCCATCCGCCCCACGGCGTTGATGCGCGGCGCCAGCATGAATGCCACCTGCGACGCGGTGATCTCCGCGTGGTCCGCCAGCCCGGTGCTCTCCAGAAGCGCGCGGAGGCCGGGGTTGGGCGTGCGCGGCAGCACCTTCAGCCCGAAGCGGACGAGCGTGCGGTTCTCGCCGCTCAGCGGCGCCAGGTCCGCGATGGTGGCGACGGCGACGAGGTCGAGCAGCGCGTGCAGCCGCTCCTGCGGGAAGCCCAGCTCGGCCGCCAGCGCGCAGCACAGCTTGTACGCCACGCCCACGCCGGCCAGGCCCTTGTACGGGTACTCGCAGTCGCCGCGGTTGGGGTTCACGACGGCGACGGCGTCGGGCAGCATGTCGCCCGGCGTGTGGTGGTCGGTGACGATGACGTCGATGCCCGCCGCGCGCGCCCGGTCCACTGCCCCGTGCGCCACGATGCCGCAGTCGCCCGTCAGGATCAGCCGCGCACCGGCCTCGCGCGCGGCGTCGATGCCCGCATCGCTCAGGTCGTAGCCGTCGACGAGCCTGCGGGGGACGAACGGCACCGCGCGGAGGCCCATCATCCGCAGCGCGCGGGTCATCAGCGCGGTGGAGCAGATGCCGTCCACGTCGTAGTCGCCGTGCACCAGCACCGTCTCGCGCGCGTCGGCCGCCCGGCGCAGGCGCGCGACCGCATCGCCCATCCCGGCGAGAAGATCGGCGCCGTGGATCTGCCCCGCGTGGGGGCGCAGGAAGTCCTTGGCGCGCGCCGTCTCGCCGAAGCCGCGCTGCGCGAGCAGGCGGCACAGCACGGGCGGCAGCGCCAGGTCCCGGCACAGCCGGTCTACGGAAGAAGCGTCCGCGGAATCGGGAAAGGTCCAGCGCCGGCGCAGGGCCGGAAGGAGGGTGCTCGGCATGCGTCAACAGTAGCCAGCCGCCCGAAGCCGGGCAAGCGGACGAAGTGCCGCATCGGCCGAGGCTGCAACGCTGCCCGCAGCGTAGCTCAGCCGGAGCGGCGCCATCTGGCGAAGCCCCGGCGGCTCGACCGAAAGCGCGGCGGACGTTCGGGCGACGGAACAGCCGCTATCTACCGGATCAGGAAGGCGAGCGCGCCGAGGGCCACCAGCACCGCGATGCCGATCACCACCATCTGCATGGCGCTGCGGCCAGGCGAGGGAGGCGGGGTGGGGTGCTGCTTCACCGGCTGCGAGCCGCCCTGGAACGGAGGCTCCCTGTCGTATTCCGCCACGGCGGCTCCTGGATTTTCGGTAGATGTGTGGGGTTGCGCATCCGGTCCGTGGCCTCGCAACCCGCATGCCCCCGGCTGCACGCGGAGCGGCCTCGCGGCGCCGGACGTACGCGAGCGCACCGGCCGCTTGCGTGCGCCGGAGCCGTGCCTATCTTCCGGCTCCTCGCAGGCCGGACCGGATCCGCCCAACGCCGCGCACGACATGATCAACCAGACGCTGCCCCTCATCCGCACGGAACGGCTGGTCCTGCGCCTTGCCGAGCTTCGCGACGTGCCCCGCATCGTCCGCTACTTCGGCGAGAACCGCGAGCACCTGGGCTGGACCCGGCCGCGCGTGGCGCCGGAGTTCTACACGCCGGAATACTGGCAGCGCCAGGTGAGCGCCGCCAACGCCGAGTTCACCAGCGACCGCTCGCTCCGCCTCTTCCTCTTCGACGCGGCCGACGACGCCACGGTGGCGGGCAACCTCAACTTCACCAACTTCGTGCGGGCAGCCGCGTACTTCTGCCACGTGGGCTACGGGCTGGATGCCGCCCACGAGGGCAAGGGCGTCATGTCCGAGGCGCTGCGGGCCGCCATCGACTACGTGTTCGGCACGCTGAACATGCACCGCGTGATGGCCAACTACATGCCGCACAACCGCCGCAGCGGCGCCCTGCTGCGCCGCCTGGGCTTCGTGGTCGAAGGCTACTCGCGCGACTACCTGTACCTGGACGGCAAGTGGGAAGACCACGTCCTCACCAGCTTCACCAACCCCGCCTGGAAAGCCCCGTACTGACTGGGTCGACCCGCCACATCTACCCCGACCCATCGAACTTACCCAGGTAGGGGCTGCGATTCATCGCGCCCGGCCACCCTCTCCGCCACGCGGAATCATCGTCCTGCCGCGAAATGTCCCGCACGTTCGGTAGATGAACAGCGGATGATCGGAAGACGACAGTACGGCATCCCCCCGATGGTGATGCTGGATGGTCGATGATCGACAGGTGAGGCGAAGCGGTGAGTCTCGGAAGATGCGAAGCGGGTCCGGCCAACTCGGCTGGACCCGCTTCGTTCGTCATCCGATCAACCCGCAGCCTGTCACCCGCGCGGCGGGATGACAATGGTGTCGGGCGGTGTCGTGGGCGACATCGGTGGCGGCGTGACCGGCGCGGGCCGGTTCGTATCCACCGGCGGCGGCGCCGGTTGCGGCTGAGGACGCGGGCGCTGCACGGGCGGACGAGCGACGGGCTGCTGCACCGGCGGACGCGCGGCCGGCTGGCCCGGCACGGCGGGCCGAACGGCACCCGGCTGCGGCACCGGAGCGCCAGCCGGAGGCACCGCTCCCGGAACCACTGTACCCGGCACCTGCGCCCCCGGAGCCACAGCCGGCGGAGCGGCGGCGGCAGCAGCGGCCGCCTGGGCCGCCACGGCGACCGAGTCCGCGCGGCGGATCGAGTCGCGGCGCACGGAGTCCGCATAGACGTCGATGATCGGCGCGCCGCCCAGGTAGCGCGTGAACGGCCGGATCACGCCGCGGCGGATGAACGCCGCCCGCGCGCCCGTGGGCCAGGTCGCAGCGGTGGGGAACGACGTCAGCTCCAGCCAGAACGTGTCGCGCACCACGCGGCCGGACGCGAACTGCGGCGCGCCGTCCGCGTCGATCGCGACCACGGCGACGGTGCCGTCGCGCCGCACCTCGCCCGCGAAGTCGAATGCCTGGCCGGGGCGCACGTACTGGCCCGCGAGCGAATCCAGCCGCTGCGTGCGGATCAGGAAGTCGCCCGGCGGGGCCAGCAGCGACTTGTCCTCGCGCACGCGGCCCGTGTCCTTGGGCGCGATCTCGAAGCCGGTGAACCGCCACATGCCGGCCACCTCCGGCAGCCCCGCCCGCCGCTCGGGCGTGGGGCGCGCCAGCGGCGGCAGCGGCTGCACCTTCACGTCGGCGCTGGCGCTGTCGCAGGCCGCGGCCAGCAGCAGCGCCGCGGCCGCGCAGAACCCTCTTCCCCGTCTTCCCACCGATCCTCGCTGTCCACTTGGATTTCAGGCCCGCCGCGAGCGTCCGGCGCGGGGCGCCGAGCGGTTGCATCTCCCGTGCCCGCACCCGCCCGCGGCGCGGCGCGAGAGTTGACATCAAACGGCCCGGACCGTAGCTTTTCCGGCAGGTTCTTCAACCGTACATGTACGAACGCTTCCCCTCTGCTCCAGGCGCCGCAGACCATGTCCACGACCGCTCTCATGCCCGCCGCCGATGCAGATCGGGTGCTGCGCGAGGCGCTGGAGGCCAGCGGGCAGCGGTTCACCGACCAGCGCTCGGCCGTGTACCGCTTCCTGCGCGGCACCGACGAGCACCCCACCGCCGACGAGGTGTTCACCGCCGTGCGGGGCGAGATCAACGACATCTCGCTCGCCACGGTCTACAAGGCGCTGGAGACGCTGGTCACCTGCGGCCTGGCCGCCAAGCTCTCGTACGGCGACGACTCGGCGCGCTACGACGCCCGCACCGACGACCACTACCACTCGCGCTGCCTGCGCTGCGGCATGGTGCGCGACGTGGCCGGCACCCAGCCCGCCGTGCTCCCCAGCGTGCAGGTGGCAGACGGGTTCCGCGTGCAGGGCTTCCGCGTGGAAGTGGTCGGCTACTGCCGCATCTGCGGCGGCTGACCCGCGCCGCGACACGGAAGATGCGACGCTCCCCGGCACCCGCCGGGGAGCGTTCTTCGTTTCGGGAGATGCGCATCCGCCGCTCCGCCGCGGGCTCGCCCCGCCCTCCGCGCGGCGGTATGATGCGCGGCGGCCTCGCGCGGTGTCAACCGCCCGCGCCGATGCGCATCCATCGACCACGAAACCGATCCACCCCAGCGTGATGAGCTTTCCCGATCACATCCCCAGCTTCCGCGGGCGCCTGGTGGGCGACGAGGCGGGGCGCCTCCCGTTCGCGGAGGCGTCCGGCATCCTGCGCGCGCTGCCCGCGGGCGTCGCCGTGCCGGGAGATGCGGACGACGTCGCCGCCCTCGTCCGCTGGGCGGCGGAGACGGGCACGCCGCTCGTTCCCCGCGGCGCCGGAACGGGCATGCCGGGCGGAAACGTCGGCGCGGGCGTGGCGGTCGATCTGATGTCCGGCTTCCGCGAGGTGGGGCCGGTAGATGTGGAGCGGAAGACGGCGCGCGTGCAGCCCGGCGGCACGCTCGACGAGCTGAACGCCGCCGCCGTGCCGCACGGCCTCCACTTCCCCGTGGACCCGTCCAGCTCCGCTCGTTGTTCGTTCGGCGGGATGATCTCCAACAACTCCGCCGGCTCTCACACCGTCCGCTACGGCTCCACGCGCCGCTGGATCGAATCGCTCGACCTCGTCCTCGCGGACGGCTCGCGCGCCACCACCCGCCGCCGGGAGCACGCGCGCGACGGCCGCCTCGCCGACATCCTCGCGGCGGTGGACGGGATGCTGGCGCCGGACCGGGAGCGCATCACCGCCGCGTGGCCGCGGGTGCGGAAGAACTCGTCCGGCTACGCGCTGAAGGAGTACCTGGCGAGCGGCGATGCCGTGGATCTGCTCGTGGGCAGCGAGGGCACGCTTGCCGTCGTGGTCGGCGCGACGGTGCGGCTGGAGACGCTGCCCGGCGCCCGCGGCCTGGCGCTGCTGGAGTTCGACACGCTGGAAGCCGCAGGCGCCGCGGTGCAGACCATCCTCCCGCTCGCCCCCGCGACGTGCGAGATCCTGGACCGCACGTTCATCGACCTGGTCCGCAGCGGCGACGAGGATCCCGGCTATCCGCTCCGCGCCGGCCTGGAAGCCATCCTGCTCGTGGAGGTGGAGGGCACCACGCCCGGCTACGTCGCGGACAGCCTGGACCGCGTGCGCGATGCCGTCCGCGGCGTTGCCGCCCACGTCTCCATCGCGCGGAGCGACGACGAGGCGAAGCGGTTCTGGCACGTGCGGCACGCGGCGAGCCCGCTCATCGCCAGGCTGGCTGGCGGGCGCATCTCCATGCAGTTCATCGAAGACGGTGTGGTGCCCGTGGACCGGCTGGTGGACTACATCCGCCTGCTGCGGACCACGCTCGCGCGCCACGAGCTTCCCGCCGTCATCTTCGGCCACGCGGGCGACGGCAACCTGCACGTCAACCCGCTCGTCGACGTCTCCGCCCCCGGTTGGCGCATGGCGGTGGACGCGGTGATCGGCGAGATCACGGCCGGCGTCGCGGCGCTGGGCGGCACCATGACGGGCGAGCACGGCGACGGCCGCCTCCGCGCGCCACTGCTCGAGACGATCTGGGGCGCGGAGATGGTCGCGCGCTTCCGCGCCGTGAAGCACGCCTTCGACCCGCTCGGCATCTTCAACCCCGGCGTGATCCTCCCCCTCCCCGGCCAGCGCCCGCTCGACGCGATCAAGTACGGCGCCGCGCCGCCCCCGGCGGACGGCGAGACGTTCACGGCGGGGCTGTAGCTCCGGTGAACGGCGCATCTCGGGCCCAGCATGGCCAGCAGGAGCCATTGAGTACCGGCACTACGTTGAATCGGAAGCATAATACACAAGTGGCGCACTCGATAACGATCCATCGTAAATTCTGTGGTCTTGTAACGACACTTCAAGATCTCACACCAAAAAATTTGGGATCTCGCACCCAAAGTTCATGATCTCGCACCAAAAAAACTTCAGAATCGCGCACCAACAGTAGATTTCCGCCCGTTACACGCTACCGGAGCGGGAATTAGAGTGTCTATTCCTGTCCTGAAATGCACACCCTCATCCCAGGTTCTCAGTTGACCACACCCATTCTTCGCCCCGCGCTCTGGCTCACCCCGCTGGTCCTGCTGACCGCGAGCTGCACGGACACACCCGTCTCGCCGAGCCCGCTCGTCCCGTCGTCGGCGCACCGCGATCTGAACGACAACCAGGGATACTGCGATACCAGCATGTCTGGGATCGACTACGGCTATTACAATGTCTCGCACAGCGGCTCGCAGTGCGCCGAATCCGGCTCCAACCCGGCTCCGCCCCCCATTGGCACAGTAGACAACAGCCTGTACGACGCCCCGGGCGATCCCAGCCCAGGCTCACCCGGCGTGTTCCTGGGAACGGGTACTACGCAGACTACCTGCGTGGTGGGACCGCCGGGGGGCTTCGCGGCGGGCGACCTGGACAGGGACGGCATGGTGGATCAGTGCGAGTTCTCCATCGCCCGCTCGTTCGCGCCGCAGCTCCACATGCATCCGTCGGAGCTGTGCGCGGCCGGGGAGCCCGCCTGGGCGACGGCACCGAAGAACGGCGAGGTGTGGATCGCGTATATGCCTGCGTACTACTGGGATTGCGGCTACGAGAACCTGGGTCGCTACGATGCCCACACCGGCGACTCCGAGATGATCATCGTGGTCGTGCAGTTCAGTCCCAGCACGCAGCACTGGGTCTTCCGCCGTATGTGGACGTCCGCGCACTACAACGAGGCTCACCTTGGCATCTCGACAGACTACTCGGAGTGGAGCGACACGAACATCGCCTTCCCCGTGCGGACGGGAGCGTTCCCGGCGGTTTGGGTGGCGCTGGACAAGCATGCCAACTATCGGAGCAACGGCCGGTGCGAAGGGAATTCGAATGCGATGGAACGCTGTGGAGACAGCTTCCTGAACCGCTTCCCGGTGCGTGCGGACCGTAACGCGGGCGGCCCTCGCGCCGACTTCCTTGGCTGCGCCCTGAGCGAGGTATCGCCGGAGACGAACCGGCGGGAGTGCTTCTACACGCCGGACCCGAGCGGATTCCGTGGGTGGCACGGGATGCAGGTGGGGGGTACGGCCACTGCCTACTGGAACGTTTTGCAGGGGATGTTCTACAGCTCTCGCGATGCGGGGCTGATCTAGCGAGCTGGTCGTCCCACCCGGAATCCGCAGACGCTGCGGTCTCCTGAACGTGCAGCAGAGAACGAGCCCCGGCGGGTCATCCGCCGGGGCTCGTTGCATCTACCGAAACTGCCGTCCGTTCATCCCCCGTCATTCCCCCAGCTTGAGGCCGCGGACGATCTTGGCGGTGGTGGCGATCTGGCCGGCGTGGCGCTGGGCGTGCTCGGCGG
>DASRQW010000086.1 GCA_035696245.1 Longimicrobiaceae bacterium
AGCCTGTACGCCCGCCGCCAGCGCAAGGGAATGCGCCTGGCCGACGCGCGCGGCGAGGTTCGCCGCTCCGTCCCCTTCGCCTCCATGATGGTGCAGGAGGGCGAGGCGGACGGCCTGGTCGCCGGCGAGGACATGTACTATCCGGAGACGATCCGCCCCGCGCTGCAGACCATCGGCACGGCGCCGGGGGTGAAGCACGTGGCCGGGCTGTACATGATGGTGCTGGAGCGCGACATCCTCTTCTTCGCGGACACGACGGTCAACATCGAGCCCACGGCCGACGCGCTGGCCGAGATCGCCACGCTCTCCGCGGCGTTCGTGCGGCGGCTGGGCATCGAGCCGCGGGTGGCGATGCTCTCGTTCTCCAACTTCGGCTCGGCGCGCCACCCGGTGGCCGACAAGGTCCGCGTGGCCACGCAGCTGGTGAAGGAGCGCGAGCCGGGGCTGGAGATCGACGGCGAGATGCAGGTGGAGGCGGCGCTCGACGCGGGGCTGCGCAAGCGCGAGCACCCGTTCAGCACGCTCAAGGGCAACGCCAACGTGCTCATCTTCCCGGACCTGAACTCGGCCAACATCGCGTACAAGCTGCTCGCCGGGCTGGGCGGGGCCGAAGCGTTCGGGCCCATCCTGCTGGGCATGGCGCACCCGGTGCACGTCCTCCAGCGCGGCAGCGAGGCGGCGGAGATCGCCAACCTCACCGCGTTCGCTGTGGTCGACGCACAGGACGGAGATGCGTGACCGCCCGCCGCTCCGCATCTCGTCGGCTCGCCCTATCGACGTGCGGCGACGGGAGATGCAGGGCGGCCCGGCGGGGTTTCGGGAGATGCGGAGCCGTCGATCGGCGGATCGGTCGATGTCCACCGGCGCCCTGGCATCGCGGCCGATGTGCGGCGGAACAGCGGTGAGTCGGGGGATGAGGGGCGGCGCGGAGATGTTTCGGCAGATGGGTGGAGATACCGCGGGTTCTCGGCGGATGGGCGGCCAACCGTCTCCCGCCTGGCTCGCCTGCGCGTTCGCGGTGGACGGATGCGCGACGGGACGCCAGATTGCCATCGTTCCAAACGGATGCCGCCGATGAGCCGGGCGGAGGGGCGCCGGGAGATAGTCACCATCCGCTACCGGCGGCTGCCGGACCGGGAGACGGTGTTCACGCAGGCGCTGGTCGCGGAGGAGGGGGACTGCACCGTCACCTTCTTGCCCGCGGCGGAGGTGAAGCGGGAGACGGTGGTGGACGGGCGGACGGTGCTGGAGCCCGGCTCGCCCATCGTCTGGTTTACGTACCGCGACCGATGGCACGACGTGGGGCGCTTTCATCGTGCGGACGGGACGTTCACCGGCTTCTATGCGAACGTGCTGACGCCGGTGGTGTTCCACGGGGGGACGTGGGAGACGACGGACCTCTGCCTGGACGTGTGGGTAGGTGTGGACGGCCGCGTGGAGATATTGGACCGCGACGAGTTCGATGCCGCCCTCGCCGCAGGCTGGATCGACGCCCGCACCGCCGCCCGCGCCCTCGCCGAAGCCGAGTCCCTGGCCCAAGCCGCCCGCGCCGGCACCTGGCCCCCGCCCGAGGTGCGCGCCTGGACCCTCCCCCGCGCCCGCGCCGCCGTGGCAGACGCACCCTAATCGTCAGCCCCGGCAACGTATTACCCGTCCGGTCAACCTGCGTGTGCTCCCGCGACCTCCGCAGCGAATTCGCACGGTGGACGGCATCGGTGCCGCGGCAGCAAGGTCCGACACGCAGGTCGGCTCCTACCAATTTGAGGCGACCAACGGGGGACGGCGGGCATCGAACACGCGCATCACGGCGATGCGTCGCATCGACCGTAACCGACGAGCAGGCAGGCGAGGTCGCGGGCCAGTTCGCATCTCCCGAAAGACGTACGCGGTTCTTCCATCTCACGCACGAGGAACGATGAAGCGACTCAGCAAGGGACCGCGCCGCGGCTTCCTGTTCAACGCCGGCCTGGCCGGCATCCTCTGCATCACCGCGGCGAGCAGCGCGTGCGGCCAGCTGGTGGGGCGCGACGCGGCCGCGAACGCCGCGTCGGCCAACCTGGACTCGCTGATGCAGCGCGCCGAGAACTCGCGGATGAAGGGCCCCGAGACGGCGCGCGTGACGCTGATCGAGGTGTCGGACTTCCAGTGCCCGTACTGCCGCCAGTTCTTCGACAGCACGTACGCCAAGCTGGACAGCGCCTACATTCGCACGGGTAAGGTGCGGCTGGTGTTCATGGCGTTCCCGCTGCCCGGCCACCGCGAGGCGTACGGCGCCGCCAAGGCAGCCTTCTGCGCCGGCGCGCAGGGCAAGTTCTGGCCGATGCACGACCAGCTCTTCTCCCGGCAGCGTGAGTGGAGCGGCGCCGCGGACCCGGCCGCGCGCTTCGCCGGCTACGCGGCGGGCATGCAGCTGGACGCGGGCGCCTACCGCAGCTGCGTGGAGAACGACCGCGTGGCGCCCATCATCCTGAACGACGTGATGCGGGCCAGCGGCGCGGGCATCGGCGGGACGCCCACGTTCATCCTGAACGGAAAGGCGCTCAGCGGCGCCATCCCCTTCAGCGACCTGAAGCAGGAGCTGGACGCCGCCCTCTCCGCCCCCGCCGCTCCGGCGCCCGGCGCCACCCCGCCCGCCGCGCCGCCAGCCGGAACGCGACCTGGCACACCGCCGGCCGGTGCGCCGCCCGCAACGCCTCCGCCAGCGACGCCGCGGCCGTAGCTCGGCATCGTCGAACCGTCCGACCGCGCTCCGCTCCCGCCGCACGACCGCGACGGGAGCAGAGTTGTAATACCAGATTCTTAGTTTAATCGTGCAATCCTAGGAGGCGGGGGTAACCGTAGTTGGTGAGAGAGGCGAGCGCGTCGGCGGTGTAGTCGCGGAGGATTTTCGCGGTGGCGCAGGCGAGCGCGTCGAGGCTGGCGGGGAGCTTGTCTCCCAGACGGTGGCGGAGATCGAGCCACACGCGTTCCGCAGGGTTGAGCTCGGGGGAGTAGGGTGGCAGACGCGCAAGAAGGATGTTGTCCGGGATGACGAGCGCTGCCGCGCCGTGTGCGGATGCTCCATCGAGAACCAGGATGTTCAGGGTATCCGGGAAGGCGAGGGAGAACTCGTCGAGAAAGGCTTGAAAGCAGCGGGTGTCGAGTGCGGGCAGCTCGAGGAAGAAGGACTCGCCCGAAGCCGGCTCGACCGCGCCGTAGAACCAGAGGTACTCGTAGCGCGGAAGCATGAGCTGGATCGGCTTGATGCCCGGGGCCGTGATGCGGCGCCCCGTCCCCGACTCGTGAAGCCCGATCCTCGTCTCGTCCTCGAAGAAGCAGCGCACCGGCAGGGGCGAGAAGGCGACGGCGAGATCGATAAGCCGCTTCAGCCAGCGGAGGAAGCCGGCGGCAACGACGACGTTTTTTTACATGCTGCGGTCTGGCCCTCTTCAGCTTGCTGCCCAGCCGGAAACGCACCAGGCCGTAGACCGTCGTGTAGGGGATATCGAGACCGAACTCCTGCTCGAGCCACTGCCGGACCTGCTTGTAGCTACAGAAGCCCTCGTCCTGAAGCTGCTCCTTGAGAGCTTTCAGCACCGCGGGCGTGAGCACCTTCTGCCCTGGCTTGGCCCCCGGCGCTCTGATGTCCAGCAGGGCATCCAGCCCGCCGTTCTCGTACGCCGAAAGCCACTCTCCGACGGTGTTGCGATGAACGCCCAGGTGCTTGGCCGCGGCACCCCGGCTCCGGACCTGGCCCGAGCAGATGAGGACGAGCAGGTGAACCCGCCTCTTCCGCTTCGCATCCTTCGTCTTCGCCAGCCGCTCCTCCAGGGTGTCCAGCGGCTCATGGATCTCCGGCATGACTCGGCGCATGGGCTCCTCCCATTGAGGTTAACCCAAGTTACTCGTCAATGCACGAACAAAACAAGAATCTGGTATAAGGCAGATCATCGGTTCAGAGACGTTGGCGCAGCGTCGGAGGTGGTAGATGCGTCGGGGCGGAGAGTTGAGGCCGCATCGGTGGAGAACTCTGCAACCGTGGCGATGCGAGATCCGAGAGTACCGTACGGAAAGAGAGAGGCCCG
>DASRQW010000087.1 GCA_035696245.1 Longimicrobiaceae bacterium
CAGCCTCTTTGAGAAAACCGAGATGGCACAAGCCTTCTCGTCCGCAAAGTCCCGAATGTCAGAGAAACCAACATGCAACCAGTTGCAACTCTTCGACTTCTAACCGGACACTTGTGATCAGTCTTCTGAACCGCCGCCGTCCAGCCGCGCTACGAGACGCGATCGTAGACGAGGTGGTAGACGAGCGGGCGCGGGAGGCGCGGGCTGGTGATGGTGGCCTCCATGGTCAGCGTGCGGCCGTCGCCGCTGATGGACCACACGTTCACGCGGCGGCCGTCCTCGGCCTGGAAGGTCTGCTTCAGGCGGCCCGCCTCCCACTCGGTGCTCACGTTCAGCTTCTCGTTGTCCTCCGGGCGCGTCCACTTGATGGGCGATCCGTTGCCGGGCGTCACGATGGCGGCGCGCGCGTCGGTGGTGACGGACACCTGCGACTGCGTGTGCGAGATGGTGACGCGGCGGTACGGCACGTTGGTCTTCCGCAGCCGCCCGCGCGCGATGGGCCGCACGATGAAGTTCATGCGCGACACCGCGTTGTCGATGGCGCGGTTCACGTCTTCGCTGGCCCGCGTGTTCAGCTGGAAGACGCCCTGCAGCGAGGGCGCCTGCGCCTCTGCGCGGCGCACGGCGGCCGGGGCGGCGAGCGCCGCGAGCGCGATGAGCAGTGTGGTCGTACGTTGACGGAGCATGTCTGGTCCTCCAAGATGCGGGGAGATCGGGTGCGCCGCGGTTTCGGGCGTGCGGCCGGGCGGGTGCTGCGGAGGCGGCGTGCGGGCCGCGTGGGCCCCGGAAGCCAATGTACGCGCCCCGCCGCGCGGGGGACAAGGTGAGAGACCGCCTGCGGGGCTTGCTCTCCATCGTACACCCGCTTCCGCTTGTAAGGTTCGTGCCGCCTGAAACCGCCGCGGCCGGAGGCGCGTAGTCGTGCCCTCCCGGACGGCGCCCCGCCGGCCGCCCCGGCGCCATCCCCAACGTAGAAGGAACACCATGCCAGACCCCGCGAACGCCCGCGTCCTCGCCGGCATCGACTCGCGCACCTGGGAGCACCCGGCAGACCGCGCCGCGCTCAACGCCCTGCGCAAGATCCCCGGCTTCGACCAGGTGCTCAAGACGCTCTTCGGCCTCTTCGGCGAGAAACCCATCCGCCTGGCGTTCCAGGCCAACGCGGTGCGCGTGTCGCCCACGCAGTTCGCGCGGGTGCACCGGCTCACGCAGGAGGTCTACCGCGTGCTCGACGCGGAGCACGACTACCCGGTGTTCGTGCAGCAGGAGCCCCACCTGAACGCCTTCGCGTACGGCATGGAGCGGCCGTTCGTCATCCTCAACTCGGCCCTGGTGAGCCGGCTGGACGACGACGAGCTACGCTTCGTGCTGGGCCACGAGCTGGGGCACGTGATGAGCGGGCACGCGCTGTACAACACCATGCTGCGCATCCTCGTCGCGGTGGCCAACATGGGCATCCCGCTGCTGGGCCTGGCAGCCACCCCGGTGCTGATGGCGCTCATGGAGTGGTCGCGCAAGGCCGAGCTGTCGTGCGACCGCGCCGGCATCCTGGCCGTGCAGGACCCCGAGCCGGGCATGCGCACCATGCTCAAGTTCGCCGGCGGCGAGGGACTGCCCGCGGCCAACCTGCCGGACTTCGTGCGCCAGGCCGACGAGTACCGCCAGACTGGCGACGCGGCCGACCAGGTGTTCAAGGTGCTCAACCTGCTGGGCGCCACGCACCCCTTCCCCGTGATCCGCGTGGCGGAGATGCGCGGCTGGTTCGAGAGCGGCGCCTACGAGCGCATCGTGGGCGGCGACTACCGGCGCCGCGGCGAGCCGGACCCCGCCTACCGCGAGGACGTCTCCGCCGCCGCGCAGTCGTACCGGGAGGGCGCCAAGGAGACGTTCGGGCAGGCGAGCGAGGCGGCGAAGCGGGTGGTCGACTCTTTCAAGGCGGGCTTCAACCGGCGGTAGGGGCCG
>DASRQW010000088.1 GCA_035696245.1 Longimicrobiaceae bacterium
CCACCTCTCTTCTTTTCTTCGCCGAAGATAGTGCGGATGTGGGGAGGAAGATGGACGGCGTTCCTCGCCGCGAATCCGCGCGTTGCGCTCACCCATCCATCTCGCGGCGAGGGCTCCGGCTAGGCGCCTTCTCCGATAGCGCGCGGCTCCGGGTCGGCGCGGACGAGGGCCTGCGCGCGGGCGGCGATGTGCTCCATCTGCCGCTCCCGCTCCGAGGCCCAGCGGGGGAGGCGAACCGCGTTGATGCCCAGGAACCCGCTGCCCACAGCGGTGATGAGCGCCGCGAGGCCCATGTCGTCCACCGGGCCACCGGTGCCGAGGATGACGCCCAGCAGCGCCACTCCCGCCACCGCGCCCGCCACGCCCAGCCGCCCGACCGCGGCGGCGTTGGTCTTCACCGTGCCGAGACGCAGGCGGTAGCCGCCCTCGGTGGGCTCGACGTACGCGTGGAGCTTGCCGTTGTTCCAGGCGCGGAAGCCGCCGGTGGAGGTGTCCCGTCCGCGCGCGGCGAACGTCTCCCGCAGCTCGGCGACCAGCATCTCCCACTCGCGGTCCGTGGGCGCCCGCGGCAGGTCGACCGTCCTGCCGACGGCGATGGGCAGCCCCAGGTGCGTGCGGCGGGGCGCGGCCCCCCGGCGCAGGTCCACGGCGGCCGCCGCGTCTGCAATGCGCTCGGGCGCGATGCCCACCTCGCCGCCGATCGCCTTCAGCTCCGCCAGCGAGAGCCCGCCCGCCGGGGAGAGCGCACGCGCCTGGGAGCCGCGCGCGGTCGCCGCCTCCTCGAAGATCTGCGCGACCTCATCTTCTTCGTACCGACGCTCGTCCGTCATCGCTCACACCCTGGGGTAGTTGAATCTTCGTGTCCATCGTCGCGGCCGGCGCGAGGAGCGCCACGGCGGCGATCACGCCCGGGCGCGGCGGCATCGCGATGGATCGCGCCTGACCGTCCGCCCGACGTCTCTCGCCGAGCCGCCCGGATGTGCGGCGCCGGAGATGTAGATTGTCGCGGCACCTACGTGCTCCGCAACCGTTTGGATTCGATCGGCCCGTCTCTCCCGCACGGGCAGGCTGGTGAAGCGCGAGTGCGGCGCTCGCGCCCACCCGCTCAAGCCCGCGCGAGCAGCGACGCGGCGGGGGCGTCCAGCATCCACACGAGCTCGCCGCGGGCTGGGCGGATGAGCTGTGCGGGAAGGCGGAACGGGTCCAACGGACCTTCGACGACGGCGCGGACGATGGCGGCCTTGTCCGCCCCCGTGGCGAGGAGCTCCACGCGCGCGGCGGCGTTCGCGACGGGGACGGTGATGGTGTTGCGCCACTCGCCGAGCGGACGGTAGAGCGAGTGCACGACGGTTCGTTCCCGCTCCCGCAGCACCGGCGCGTCGAACGGGAAGAGCGAGAGCGTGTGCCCGTCCGGCCCCACGCCCAGGTGCACGAGGTCGAAGCGCGGTATGCCGGGGCCGAAGAAGTCCGCCAGCTCACGTGCGTACGCGTCGGCGCCCTCGCGGGCGGGCAGCTCGCCGCGCATGCGGTGCACGTTCGCGGGGGGGATGGGCACGCGCGAGACGAACGCGGCGTTGGCCATGGCGAAGTTGCTGCGCGGGTGCCCCGGCGGCACGCAGCGGTCGTCGCCCCAGAACAGGTGCACGCCGCTCCACGGGATGCGCGACGCGTACGGCGGTGCCGCGAGCAGCGAGTACGCCTCGCGCGGACCCGTTCCGCCCGCGAGCGCGACGGTGAAGCGCCCCCGCTCGCGCACCGCGGCTTCCGCCAGCGTGGCGAAGCTCTCCGCGCAGGCGACCGCGGCGGCGTGTGCGTCCGGGAATGTCTGGATCACCCGGGTCTCCAGAACTGAGGGTGGAACAACTGTCCAGGCTGAGATTCTCAGCCCCGAGATGATTGAACGCACTCCAACTCAGTTCATCTTTACACTCTTCTTCGAGGGCTCACCACATGTTCTCGGCAAGTTCGCTTAACAAGCTCAATAACGCTGTCGATCTCTTGCCAAACCTCACATTCCCAGAAACGCAGCACGGCAAACCCCGCGGCCTGCAACCGGATTGTGTCGCGTGCGTCGCGCGTCTGGGTACGGCGAATTTTCCTCGTCCAATACACCGCGTTGCCCGACGGAGGAACGTAGTGGCGTGGGCACCCGTGCCAAAAACAACCGTCTACAAATATGGCAACTTTCTGCCGCAGGAAGCAGATATCGGGGGTGGCCCCCGCAATTGGGCAATGAACGCGGTATCGCAGTCCTGCGTGCCACAGCGCGCGCCGCAAGGTCAGCTCCGGCTTCGTGTCTCGGCTGTGAATTGCTCGCATGACCGCACCGCGCTGTTCCGGCGTTAACCGGTCCTTGCTTCTTGCGCTATTCTTCTGATTCAAGCGCGACAACAGGTGCCAGAAGGTTACGCCCGAATGCCGGCGGAACAGCATTTCCGACCACGCGGTGCTTGTTCATTAGTGATCCGCTAGGCTCAACATGAAGCGGGAGCCCCTGAATCGCGGCGCATTCTCTCCACGACAGGCGCCGGTTCTCTCCGCCCTGTAGCGCCCAGGCGTCCTGGCCGATGTTCTGCATTGGCTCACCCAGTGGGTGCAGCGGAACGTGATGAGCGTGCGCAACAATGGTGTAGCTGAGATCACCCCACCCGCGTTTGCGATTACGGGTGAGATAATGCCCATGGAATGGTGACTCGCAATATTCACCCTCGGGCCAGAGCGGCATTCCACCAATCGTGTCGTGAAGAGTCGCATACGGGTGTGTCGTGCCCGGCCCGTGCGTCGGTTCTGGAAACGCGTACTTAAACCGACGCGTTTTCACCACGTCTGAGCGAACTCCGACGATAAACACCCGCTCTCGCTGCTGGCTGACGCCATACGCACTTGCCTTCAGGCGCTTCAAGCTGATGCTGTACCCGGCATGTCGAAAGCAGTTTACCTGTTTGGCGAGGAACCACCCGTCTTCAGCGCAAACCATTCCCTTCACGTTCTCAACGAACAGGTACTTCGGTCGTACCTGTCGGAGCGCCCGGAGGAATTCTTGATATAGGAAATTCCCTTCGTTCGCGCGCAGTTCGCGCTCAGCTCCCCTATGGGGCGAGCGCCTGCGGGCCGCAACACTGAATCCCGTGCATGGATAACAGCCAATCAGGACGTCAGCTTCGGGGAATGCTCCGATACCCCTAATGTCGCCTTCGTGAAACTCCACGTTGGGAAACAGACCGCGGTAGGCGGTTGCCGCGTGGGGGTCCACGTCGTTGGCCCAGATTATTTCAACTCCAGCCTGCTGGGCTCCCCAATCGAAGCCCCCGCAGCCAGAGAAGAGCGAGACGGCTTTGAGTTGTGCCGGCATTCGTCGTAAATTCGGGTGGTCAGGACTCATTTCTAAACGGCAATCTATAGGGTTGTTCTAGCGATGGCCACAGTCACGTAAGCCCCTCCTGTTGTTGGAGCACTTGATCCACAATCTCCTCGCAGCCTTCAAGGCCGTCTGCACCATCAAGCAGCAGCAGCAGACGAAGTCTATCCATCAAGACAGTGTCCGCTATATCCGACTGGCGGTGCCACGCTCCATCCGTACCCCGGAAGGAAAACGGTATAAAGCATAAATTTCTCGGCCGCGCCTGGAAAGTCATTCGATTCTGCCAATTTTCGGCGCTCGACGAGAACTGCTTCTTTACCCAACTATCAGTACACGCACACTGGGCGAAAAATATCAGTCGTCCGGCGAGTTGATCTCCTATAGGCACCCATCCGACGAGATCCAACCCGTCGTCGCCGACATTCTGCGGCGCATAGTCACGCTGTACAGCAGTTACTCGTTCGCCGAGGTCAGCCGCCAAACGCTTGATGCGTTCGAAAAGCCCGCCCGTGTAGCGGGTGCCGCGCTGGAAGCGATGTACCTCCGCCCCCACCGGCATCATTCGTCGCAACGCCCGCTCAGACAGCGATTCGAAGCAGTCCGCCACCTTGTGGCGCGGCACGACGTAGCGCAACGCGGAGGCAAGTAGGAGCAACACGTAGATACGATGCACACCAGTTAGAGAATCCTTGGCAATCAAGGTTTCCCCATCTGGAAGAACTTCAAAGGGATACGCATCGCCGAATGTACCGGCGCGAAACTTCAGGTGACGAAACCAATCATCGACTCGGAGGGTTCGCTGATCATCCTTTTCGGACTCGCTGGCTCCCTCAATGTCCTCCGGCTCCACCTGCGCTTCACCAACATCGCGCCGCTCCCGTATCCGATCTTTCACGTCATAAGCGGAAACTACGCGGTCCGCATTGACCAAGCAGAGCAACTCGATATAATCCGCCCACAGATGCGGATCAGTGGAAGGAGGGGTTCGATCTAGATCCGTGAGAGGCCCGTCCGCAGCACCCATCCCTACGCCTCCGTCACGTCTCGCAACGCACCCTCCACTACGCCTTTCAGGCTACGCACCAACGACCACAGTTCTTCGACGGTAGCAAGATCGCTCTTCTCAGGTGCGTGCACATGAGGAGCGTAGTCGTAGGCCGACCGTAGCCGAGACCGAGCATCGAAGAGCGCCTTCCGGAAAACTTCGTGGGGCGCCTCCGTGAGCATTGCAGCTTCCGCGAGGGGAAGCCCCCCGCGGAATCTCTCGAGTGCATCCGGCGTCTCTACGACAGGTGCTAGGAGGCGGAGGTTACGGGATTCGCCTAACCGAGTTATGCCTTCCGAGTTCTCCGCGAACATCCATTTCGTGAGCTCTTCAAGGCGGTTAAGATCGATCTGAGACGTATCGGTGTCTCCACGCCCAGCGAGCCCAACATACGCGGAGATTGCTCTATAGTTCAGCGCGGTGGTGAGCACCGAGAAGTCCATCGTCCCCAGCGTGAGGCTCGGAATCCCGAAGAAACCATGGTTTTCGATTTCCTCATAGACCGCGAGCCCCGATAGGAGCCGAGCCACGTAATCGGCGCGACTCCCAATTGTACGCGCCAGCGCTTGATGGCGTTGAAGGGAGTCGTTGCCGGGCGTGCGTTCATACAACTGCGAAAGGTACCTCGCTTTTTCAAGCGAGTCCCACTGCTTGATTCCCGTGATGTGCCTGAAGCCTAGAAACTCAAGAACCTCTTGCCTATCATCATATTTGATGATAGGGACTTCCTCCGGGTGGTGCGCGGCCTGCTCGGCAGCAGCAGCCACGGCCTTTACGCGTATCGGTGCGCTCGATGGGTCGCGCAGAAGCATCAGGGCCGCTAAGCGGCGGTTGCCCTCAACCACCGCGTATTTAGTACCGTCCCCCTTCGCAGGTGCGGTTAACAACGGCTCACCAGGAAAATATCCGGTCTCGCCGATGGCACCCATGAGTTCGATTACGCCCTCTTCCTGGAGCATCCAAGTCAGGACTGCTCTCTGATCGGTCCCGTCGATGTTCTTCGGGAGGCGCGGGTTTGACGGGTCAAAGCGTAGATCTTCGAGCAGAACATACTCGATGCTCTTGGCCTCAGAGTTCGGAGGCGTCGTATCCATGGGACAGCCCGGGGTAGAGAGGCGACAACGCAGATTGCTCGGTAAAGTAGGAGAAGGTAGCAGTTACGCCAGGGCTGCGGCACGAAGATGTGTTGGCGGCAGCAGAGGGTTATTCAACTGCTTCGCCCTGGTAGTTTCGCCACGTGGGCCGGCGGTCCACCGGGCGCTGCCGGGGTATCGGATCCAGGAGCGAGGGAGATGGGAGCGGCACATTTGAACTCGCTGTGCTCGTCAGTGGCTTTCTCCTCGTAGCTCGCTTTTCCTTGCACTCGAAGAGATGCCCGGTGCCGCCCCGGCGACCGTCCCCAAGCCTACCCCAATGGCCGTCCGACGAATGGGCCCGCGTCCCCGACGCGGCCTAGAGCACGCGGTGATCGGGGCGCCCAACCTTCCCGGGACGCGCTTCAAGGCCAGTGTCATAGTCGAAACGGGCTAGGCTCCCCGGCTCTGGCTCCTTCGAGGCCCGCCGCGACGGAACCTCCGCAGCCGCCATCCAGAACCACCGGAACCCGTTACGGCTGGTGCCAGGCGTGGCCGCACTGCGCCAGCAGGTCGTCCGATCCCTTCGGCCCCCACGTGCCGGACGGGTACGGCTCCGGCTCCCCGCTCTCCGCCCAAGCCTCCAGCACCGGCGTGATGAACGCCCACGCCGCCTCCACCTCGTCG
The DNA here is from genome assembly GCA_035696245.1 of Longimicrobiaceae bacterium. Taxonomy (NCBI): domain Bacteria; kingdom Pseudomonadati; phylum Gemmatimonadota; class Longimicrobiia; order Longimicrobiales; family Longimicrobiaceae; species Longimicrobiaceae bacterium. Next base: position 6,167 of record DASRQW010000088.1, read on the forward strand.
CGGCGCGCGAACAGGGTCGCATCGCCCAGCATGGCGTCCAGCAGCAGCCGCTCGTACGCCTCGGGCGACTCCACGCCGAAGGTGGCCTGGTAGTCGAAGTCCATGCTCACGGGCTGCATGGGCCCCGCCAGCCCCGGCACCTTGGCCTCGAAGTAGAGCGAGATCCCCTCGCGCGGCTGGATGCGCATGACCAGCGCGTTCGGCTGCGGCCGGTCGCCCTCGACGACGTCCAAAATCGGATGCGGCGCGCGCCGGAAGCGGATCACCACCTCGGTGACCTTGTCCGGCAGCCGCTTGCCGGTGCGCACGTAGAACGGCACGTCTGCCCAGCGCCAGTTGTCCACGTACACGCGCAGCGCCGCGAACGTCTCGGTACGCGAGTCCGTCGCCACGCCCTCCTCGTCGCGGTACGCGGGCTTCTCCGCCGCGCCTTCGACGGATGCGTCGTACTGGCCGCGGACGGCTTCCGTCGAGACCTGCCCGTCGCGGATGGGCTTGAGCGACTGGAGGACCTTGACCTTCTCGCTGCGGATGGAGTCCGCGTCGTACGCGGCGGGCGGCTCCATGGCGACCAGCGTGAGCACTTGCAGGAGATGGCTCTGCACCATGTCGCGCAGGGCGCCGCTGGTCTCGTAGTAGCCCGCGCGCCGCTCCACGCCCACCGTCTCGGCCACGGTGATCTGCACGTGGTCCACGTACGTGCGGTTCCACACCGGCTCCCAGATCACGTTGGCGAAGCGGAAGACGAGCAGGTTCTGGACGGTCTCCTTGCCCAGGTAGTGGTCGATGCGGAAGACCTGCCGCTCGTCGAACACGCGGTGCAGCACGGCGTTCATCTCGCGCGCCGTCTGCAGGTCGCGCCCGAACGGCTTCTCTACGACCACCCGAGTCCAGCACTTGTCCGCCGGGTTGCAGACGAGCCCCGCGCGGCCCAGGCCTTCGGAGACGACGGGGACCACGGTGGGCGGCACGGCCATGTAGTACAGGCGGTTGCCCGCGGTGCCGGCCTCGCGGTCCAGCGTGTCCAGCTTCTGCTTGAGCGCCAGGAACCCTGCGGGGTCCTCGAACACGGAGCCCACGTAGAACATCTTCGCCGCGAAGTCCTTCCACAGCGCCTCGTCCGGCGGGTGGCCGAACTCCACCAGCGAGTCGTGCATGCGCGTGCGGAACTCGTCTTCGGTCATCGTCTCGCGCGCGAAGCCGACCAGCGCGAAGCCGTCCGGCAGCAGCCCCTGGCGGAAGAGGCGGAAGACCGAGTGCACGAGCATGCGCCGCGTGAGGTCGCCCGTGGCGCCGAAGATGACCAGGGCCAGCGGCGTGGGCACGCGATGGGTGCGCATGCGGGTCACCAGCGGCTTGTCGCTCTTGGCGTCGGCGGGCCCGGCGGGGGCCGGCACGCCCATGGCGGCCGGCTCCATGACGGTCATCATCTACGCCTTCTCCCCGCCCTCGGGCGCGGCCGTGGCCACGGCGTGGCCGCCGAACTGGTTGCGCAGCGCGGCGATGACCTGGGCCCCGTACGACTCGTCCTGCCGCGACGCGAAGCGCTGCAGCAGCGACAGGGTGATGACGGGCGCGGGCACGCTCAGCTCGATGGCCGTCTCCACCGTCCACCGCCCCTCGCCGGAGTCGGCGACCCAGCCCTTGATGCGCTCCAGGTCCTGCCCCTCGGCCTTGTACGCCAGCTCCAGCAGCTCCAGCAGCCACGAGCGCACCACGCTGCCCTGGTTCCACAGGTGCGAGATGGCCTTCAGGTTCAGCGGATAGTCCGACGCGTGCAGGATCTCGAAGCCCTCTGCGTACGCCTGGAGCAGGCCGTACTCGATGCCGTTGTGCACCATCTTCGTGAAGTGGCCGGCGCCGCCGGGGCCCACGTGCAGGTAGCCGTCGGGCGGGGCGAGCGTGGTGAAGACGGGCTCGCACAGCTTCACGGCCGCGTCTTCGCCGCCCACCATCAGGCAGTAGCCCACCTTCAGGCCCCACACGCCGCCGCTCGTGCCCGCGTCCACCAGGCGGATGCCGCGCTGGGCCAGCTCGGCGCCGCGGCGCTTGGTGTCCTTGTAGTTGCTGTTGCCGCCGTCGATCAGCACGTCGCCTTCCTGCATCATCGCGGCGAGCTGCTGAAGCGTGCTCTCCGTGGGTCCGCCCGCCGGCACCATCACCCAGATCACGCGCGGCGCCTGGAGCGACTGCACCATCTCCTGCAGCGAGCCCACTCCGCTGGCGCCCTCTGCCGAGCCGACCTTCTTCACGACTTCCGGGTCCAGGTCGAACACCGTCACATGGTGGCCGCCGCCCAGCAGGCGCTCCACCATGTTGCCGCCCATCTTCCCCAGGCCCACCATTCCGAGCTGCATCGGTCTCTCCTCCGTTCCCCGGGATCACGCGCCACGCCGCCGGCCAAAGCCGCCGGGCGATGCAACAACGTGGCCCGTGGCGCGGGTAGCGACAAGCCCGGAGAGGCGTTTCGGAAGATGCGGAACGGATCGGTCCGGGCTCGCGGCACGCTCGTTACGATAGCCCGTACGGGCCCGCGCAGAAGTGCGCCAGCGCTTCCGTAGATGGGCGGCGGGCGGCATCTTGATCCACGCCTCGGAGCCAGCCGGACGACCGGAACGGCGATGGGCCGCAGGAGATCGAGCGTGCGCTGATGGATAGCCGGTCCGCGGCTTGGCGGAGATCGAGGTCCACCGAAGCTCGTTCCAGGGCGAGGAGCTCCTCGCCGACCCACGCTGCACCGACATCTCCCTGCCTCGGCGGACCTCGCGCGGCCGACCCGGGTCGAGGCGGCTCCGCTCCCCAGTCGGAGTTCTCGCACATCGACCTGGAAGCGCGGGGAAGGCGGCTCCTGGCGGCCCTCGGCTCTCCTGCCTCGACGACTCGCCGCGCACCCAGTCACGCACTCGCGGCCGCGTCCACACCGCCGCCCCCCTGATCTGCCGTCCGCATCCCGCGGGCAGCCCTGGAGCACGAATGCAGCACCTTCTACGCACCCTCGTTCGCATTGCGCCCGCGCTTCTGCTTTGCGTCTCCCCTGCCCTCGCACCGTGCCGTGCGAGCGCCCAGGACCCCGGCCCGCCACGGCCTGCGGCGACGGCGGCCGAGGCCGTTCCCGAGGCCGTGCGCGTCGGCATCTACGTGCGCGACATCTACGACGTGGATGTGAAAGCCGGCACGTACATGGTGGATTTCGACCTGTGGATGGAGTGGAGCGGCACCATCGATCCCACGGGATTCGTGATCCTGAACGGCAAGAAGGAGGACCAGGAGAAGGTCGCAGTCGTCACGGGTTCCGAGGAGCATTCGGTGATGTACCGCTGTCAGTACCGGTTCCACCAGGCGCTCGACCAGCATGCGTATCCCCTCGATGCGCACCGCCTCACGATTCAGCTGGAAGACGGGCAGCACACCGCGCGCGAGCTGGTGTTCGTGCCCGACCGCCGCTGGAGGCCGATGGACCCCGGCGTAAGGATCCCGGGGTGGGCGATCGGCCAGCCGACGGGCACCACGTCGGTGCACCTGTACCCGGCCGAAGCCGGTGCCTCGCTCACCCCCGATCAGGTCCAGGAGTACTCGCACTTCGAGGTGGGCATCCCGCTCCGCCGGCCCGACGCGGGCATCTTCCTCAAGACCTTTCTCGTCCTGTTCATCTCGGTCGCGGTGGGGCTGCTGGCGCCGCTCCTCACGGTCCGGCAGGTGGAGGCGCGGCTGGGGCTGGGCCTGGCGAGCGTGTTCGGCGTGGTGTCGTCGTACGTGGTCGCGGCGGGCAACCTGCCCGAAAGCGGCGAGCTGACGCTGGCCGACAAGCTGCACATCACGGGGATGGCGTTCGTCTTCCTGTCCATCCTCGCCTCGGTTGCCGTCTACCGGGTCGTGGAACGCGCGGGCGAGCCGCGCACCGAACGCGCCGACCGCGGCCTCGGGATCGCGATGGCGCTCGGGTTCGCGGTGGTGACGGTCGCAGTGTGCCTGCTGCGGTGAGGCGGCAGAGCCCGCGCGCTCACCTCCGGCTCCCGGCCG
>DASRQW010000089.1 GCA_035696245.1 Longimicrobiaceae bacterium
CCCTACTCGTCGAGCGGCCAGTACTCAGCTTCAAAATGCCAGATAGAGTGGTGTAGTGCTTCATATGAACCTCCCGCCGTCATTCCACGGCCAGCCATCAGGGCCGCTATGTCCCCGCCCACTCCCATCCGCTCTTGGAACTCCAGCGTGACCTGGTGCGCCAAGAGGTGCCCTTCGGTTCGATCTCGGGCCATGGTGCGGAGATCGGGGTCCATCTCTACCCATGGACGCAGATCATCAGGCACCCGCGGAGGTAGCTTGGGCTTACCGAACTGCGAGTGCACACGCCTCACCAGTGCGCCGCTATTGTCGAATTCCACACGCAAACCGAGCTGGCTCGCGGCCTCTGGAACATTCACTCGAGTGCCAAGCCATCCTTTCTTTGACCGAACCTCGGCACTCACTAGCCGCAACTCCTTGGCACCCAGCGCAGACGCGAGTTGTCGAAACGCCGCTTCCTTTTCCTTCGCCAACACCCGGGCGAAGTCCTCGGGAGGGATATAGTGGCCGTGCAAAATAGGGTGCTGGACATACACACTCCCAGACCTGGGAGTGTGGCCGACGCCGAATTGAAAGAGTCGTATAGCCTCGGACTGGTCGTACAGCGCGATCGGTATCCCCAATCGTAGCTCCGCTTCTAGCTGCTCGAGCACTCTATCTGTAGACCAATCCCGCATTCCAAACCGAGCCGACGCCGATAAAACTCCCTCAATCACTGCGGAGGGAATCATCAACGCGAGTGAGGGGGTAACCACGAGGGTACGTGAAGCGGTTGCGCGTGCGGCGCATCCGCGAAGGTCTTGATGCGAAGCGACAATGATGACGCGGCGATCTTGCGGTGCAGTTTGGCTATTTCCCTGCGGCACGACCCCTCCACGGTTGCGAGAACGAGTTCACGGTGTCGCACCAGCGACAGATTCTCGGTAGTACGCCCTATCCTGTCACCTCAACGCCAGCCTGAGAACGCGTATGCGGGACGCGCTCCCTGCGGCTGCTGCGATGCTTGTCCAGCGGCCAAACGGATCAAGGGTCAGGGGTGCGGGGCCGCTCGCGATACCAGCGTGCACGATGGATGACCCCGCATCCCCTGCAGCCGAATTGTTAGGCCGAAACCTGGTAGAGGCAGCGATGTTTATCTGTTTTAAAGTGAGGTGCGACGGTGCTTCCGGACTGACAGGCTGTTACATCAGTGCCAAAACCAACGAGTCCACTCTGGTCGGAAGCTTAAGCTGGGTGGTCCACACGATGCGCCCCTGATTATCAAATTCGATTTTCTGTGGAGGTGACCAAACATCTCCTAGGAGCCACGTGTGACCAGCAAAAAAGCGAACCCTTTGATTGTCGAGCACTTCGTACCGCTGATTGAGCAAATCACCAATTGCTACTGAGGATCCAGGAAATCCACCTCCACCTAAGAAAATCTGCTTGTAGTCCACACGTCCGTTGGAATGAAATACGATCACAGCTCCTTCGCGATACTCTTCATTGGAATTTCTCCAGACCACTTTCCATGAGCCGAGCAATCGATGGCGAAACGCCCCTACTCGTACGATACTGTCTTGACTGTGAGCAAGTGCGTGCTCCGACTCGACCAGTCTTCGAGTCCTCGCAGCTTCTTCCTCGGATGCGATCTGCTCGAGTGTTCGCTGATGGGCTTCGCGCTTGACAACTGCAATCCGTGCTGCGCTATCTCGGCTGAACTGCCGCTGGGCGCCAGAGTCGCCAGGCATGTATTCGACTTGAGTAGCTTCGCCTGATCTCACTAAGTGAGCTGCATTGTGCCGTTTGGGACGGAGAGTGCCGACCAGTGAGATTGTAGATACCATCGCTACTATCCCGGTGACGGAAACCAGGAATGCACTTCGTCTAAATCGTTTGTTAAAGAGGATCCCCGAAGAGAGAACAAAAAGGATGCCCGTTACGATCAACTCAAGAGTGGCCACGGACTACCTCCTGGCTAATGGAGAAACAGGCATAGGAGTACGCGTCCAACATTTTCTTGAGAGGTTGGTGAGGCAGAGGCGGATGAGCGTTGCTGCAGCGGCATACCACTCAGCGGCTTAACGGAGCAAGGGTCAGGGGTGCGGGGCCGACGCGCAAGACTGTCGTCGGCGAAAACGTGGACGGCCCCGCATCTCCTGCAGCCGATTGTTAGGCCGCGCCGGCTCCTACATCTCGGCGGTCCAAAGTGACGGCCGTGTGATCGTACTCAAGGCATGTTGCCTGGCCCAAGCAACATAGGACCTTCGCCCCGGATATGTGGTCTGGGAATGTTCCGAACGACGGGCAGAATCGTTTGCTCTACCAGTTCAGCAATGGCTTGATCACGTTGGGCGCGCAACTGTGTGGCGACCCTCGGATCTTCGATTTTCGCAAGTACCTCGTCAAGAAAGTTCACATGAGAAAGCACTTGGCTGCGCCAGACTTCATACACTTTGGCTACATTCTCGATGCGCAACCGTTCTTGCTCCTCGTTCAATCGGATGGCTGTTGCATCACGAGTTGCTTGGGAGATTGCTGCTTCGGTTTCTGCTTTCTGAGCCTCGGCTACTTGTTGAGCCAGTTTGGCACTCGCTCCAGTTTCGAACAAGGATGCTAAATACTTGAGAGTGTTGGTCGAGCCAGATTTTAAGGTGAGCCAAATCGATCCGGCATCGACCCAGGCCAGCTTAAGACGCAGGTGGCTGGGGATGTTTTCATCACAGTTGATTATGTCCTCGATTACCGCTCCCGTGAGTAGAGGGACCTCTCCAAAAGCCACTAAACTGAGGTTGTAGAGCTTTCGTTTGGCTCGGAGGAGAAACTCGAATTTGGCAAGATCGATCGGCATCTGAACCGGGTAGAGCTCCACAGAAAGTGCCGACGGATCATCTTTTTGAGGTGTTGAGATGCGAACTTCGGATTCATCTGATTGCCCGATGGCGAAAACTCGGTCAAACACACTACTCCCGAGAAGAACATCATGGTGGCCATCGTCGACAACAAGGGCAGTTATCTTGTCTATCTTAATGCTTCCAATTTGCAGTCCGATTTCAACCCTGGGCACGATCATCGACATCCCGCCAGACAACTTCAATCTGGCCGTCTCGGTCACGTGAAAGTGGGCGAGGTGATCAAGCGCTCGTCGCGTAACCAAGACATCATCGTGCCACGTATCGATCCCCGGATCTGATACCTGATAAGATGCGAACGGAACGGCAGGGTCGAAGATCTTTATCGGCACTGTGAGTTCCGGCATGCTGTTGTCCTCCACTAGAGGAAAGAAAAAAGGTAGGAAGAACCCCGGCCATGGCTACAGTTCGCAGAAATGCTCTTCTCCGCGTGTGCTGCCACCGACAAGGCTACGCCAACCTCGATCACTCCCGCTCCAACAACTCGACGAGGGCTTTCAACTCACTACAACGGTCCTTCGCAAGCCGAACGAAAACCTGCGTCCAGCCCTCGGGAGGCTTTCGGAAGCCGGGAGCTCCATCCTGCAAACGCGCTTGGCGAACAGAATGTGGCGAAACGCCGAGCGCTTCAGCCATGTCAGCACTCGTGATCTGCTCGCCAAGAATATTTGCCGCCGTTCGGAAATCCATTTTATTGTCCGCATGATATATGGACAAAGGACTGTCTGCACATCATATTACAACGAGCAGGGCCGACGAACAAGGCGGATGTACCGGATTCCCCTGGCAGAGAATGCCCGATACACCCGCCTGACACGAAACGACCCGAAGGCCGCCCGCTCACCAAAGCTGCCCTGCTGGACGGCGCGGGTCAAGAGGATCGGAGGGTACGATGTCTGACGACCCGAAGGACCCCGCGCCCGCTGCTGCGAAGCCCACCTTCACCATCATCAAGCAGAAGCACAGCCGCTGGTGGGAGGTGCGCGACCCGCTGACGAGCTGGTATGCCTGACGGTGTATCGGAAGGGCGCGCGGGAGGTGGTGCGGCGGCTCGCTGCGTGAGACAACCGCAGTGATGAAAACCACGGCAGCTGCAGAGGGAATCCCTGCAGCTGCCGATGTTGTCTAGCGGCCTTACACGCAATCGGCCGCACAAAGCTAGACTGGCACTTTGCACCTTCCCCTATCGCCGCCACACCCCTACAACACTGGCTAACATGATCACCTGTACGCCTGTGATCCACCAGATCAGACTTGTAAGTGGCCCCCGCACAGTGGCCGCGCCCTGGTGACTAAGGGCGGGAACAGCGAGCGCGTGTAGGAATACGATGGTAAACAGCGCACCGACAGCAATTACGCTTAGCAACAAGTTCCGGCCTGGCACGGTCGCTCCTTCCGATTGATGAAAAGTGGGCAAAACGGGTATGATATACCCCGCTCGCTATCAAACAAAGCCCGCGCTTGTTAATCTCCGTGCCCGAGAAACCTACCTCAAAGAGACGCTTGACAGGCTCGGATTACCCTCCACTCGATGACCCCGACGAACACGAAACGCGCACGGCAACCGCGGGCGCGGATCTCCTGCGGCTGCCGCGGTGTTTTTCCAGCGGCCTAGCTTGTTGTTAACTGGACAGAATTCCAGCTAATCCGCAGAGCGACAGACGTCGTAAATCCGCGTAGAGTCTTGCATTTCCGTACAATCCGCCGCGCGGGCATAGCCGAATCGCCACCATTCCCAATAATACGCGACCCAAGCGGGAGTCAAGTTCACAAATTCCAACCGGCAGGTACAGTAGCGCAGGCCGACGTGACGAACTCGGCGTGCTATCCCGCCTCTCGTCGCGATAACACCCAAACGGAGAGCGTTATCCGGGACGGGCGCGAGTTGGGGCTCCGTAGCCGCGCGGGGAGCGGCGGCCGTTCTGGTTCGTCTACCCGAACACTCGAGGGGAGGCCCGCGCCTGCCGCGGACCTCCCTCGTTCGTGAGGCTCGAACCTGCCGGCATCACCTTTACGCGAACTGCGCGGACTCCGTGCTGCCGACGAGGGCGGCGGTGGACGTCTCGCCGCCGGTGACGGCCATGAGGACCTGGTCGAAGTAGCCGGCGCCCACCTCGCGCTGGTGCTTGGTGGCGGTGTAGCCGGCCTCCTCCAGCGCGAACTCCTCGGCCTGGAGGCGGACGTAGGCGGGCATGCCCTCGGCCGCGTACTCGCCAGCCAGCTTGAAGGTGTGCAGGTTGATGAGGTGCCACCCAGCCAGCGTGATGAACTGGAACTTGTAGCCCATGGCGTTCAGCTCGCGCTGGAACTTGGCGATCGTCGCCGCGTCCAGCTTGCGCTGCCAGTTGAAGCTGGGCGAGCAGTTGTACGCCAGCATCTTGCCGGGGAACTGGGCGTGGATGCCCTCGGCGAACTCGCGCGCCTCGTCCAGGTCCGGCGTGCTGGTCTCGCACCACACAAGGTCCGCGTACGGCGCGTACGACAGCCCGCGCTTGATGCTCGACGCCAGACCGCCCGTGACGCGGAAGTAGCCCTCGGGCGTGCGCTCGCCGGTGAGGAACTCGTGGTCGCGCGGGTCGATGTCGCTGGTGATGAGCGTGGCCGCGTCCGCGTCCGTCCGCGCCACCAGCAGGGTGGGTACGTCCAGCACGTCGGCCGCCAGGCGCGCACCCACCAGCGTGCGGATGAACTGCGCCGTGGGAATGAGAACCTTGCCGCCCAGGTGCCCGCACTTCTTCTCGCTCGCCAGCTGGTCCTCGAAGTGCACGCCGGCCGCGCCCGCCTCGATCATGCTCTTCATCAGCTCGAAGCCGTGCAGCGGCCCGCCGAAGCCCGCCTCCGCGTCCGCCACGATGGGCACCAGCCAGTCGCGCTCGGCTTTGCCCTCGCACCACTCGATCTGGTCGGCGCGCAGCAGGGCGTTGTTCAGCCGCTTCACCACCGCGGGCACGCTGTTGCTGGGGTACAGGCTCTGGTCCGGGTACGTCTGGCCGCTCAGGTTCATGTCGCCCGCCACCTGCCAGCCGCTCAGGTAGATGGCCTGCAGCCCGCCCTTCACCATCTGCACCGCCTGCGCGCCGGTGAGCGCCCCGAACGTGCGCACCGCCTCGTCCTCGTGCAGCGCCTTCCACAGGCGCTCGGCGCCGCGGCGGGCCAGCGAGTGCTCCACGCGGACCGAGCCGCGCAGCTTCACCACCTCTTCGGCCGTGTACGGCCGGTCGATGCCCTCCCACCGCTCGTCGGACATCCACCGGCTGGCCAGCTCCTGCACCTGTGCGTCGAAGTTCTCGCCGTTCATCGTCCGTGTCTCCGAGGGTAGCGCCGGGCCTAGTCCAGATGCTGGTAGGCCGGCAGGGTGAGAAATGGGGCGAACTCGGCGCCCAGCACCAGCGTGTCCAGCAGCTCCACCGCCTCGTCCAGCTCGCGCGAGGCCTCGCGTCCCTCCCGCAGCTTCGCCACCTCCTCGTCCCGGACCGCGCAGTAGATGTCGGGGTTCACGTGCCGGCCGTCTTCCAGCTCGGCGCGGTGCCGGATCCACTGCCAGAGCTGCGCGCGCGAGATCTCGGCCGTGGCGGCATCTTCCATCAGGTTGTAGATGCCCACCGCGCCGTTGCCGCGCAGCCACGCCTCGATGTACTGCACCGCCACGCTCACGTTGTTGCGCACGCCGCCCTCGGTGATCCGCCCGCCCAATATGCCTGGGCTGAGCAGGTCCTGCGCGCGCACCTTCACCTCGTCGTTCAGCACCTCCTTCTGGTTGGGCCTGTCACCGAGAACCCGGTCGAACACCTCGCGCGCCACGGGGACCAGGTCCGGGTGCGCCACCCAGGTGCCGTCGAAGCCCTGGCCGGTCTCGCGCTCCTTGTCCTCGCGCACCTTGGCCAGCGCCACGCGGTTCACCTCGGCGTCCTTGCGGCTGGGGATGAAGGCCGCCATGCCGCCCATGGCGTGCGCGCCGCGGCGGTGGCAGGTCTTCACCAGCAGCTCCGCGTAGCACTTCATGAACGGCACGGCCATCGTCACCTGCACGCGGTCCGGCAGCACGAAGTCGCCGCGGCGGCTGAACTTCTTGATGATGCTGAAGATGTAGTCCCACCGGCCCGCGTTGAGCCCCGCCGCGTGGTCCCGCAGCTCGTACAGGATCTCGTCCATCTCGAACGCGGCCAGGATGGTCTCGATGAGCACCGTCGCGCGGATGCTGCCCTGCGGGATGCCCAGCTCGTCCTGCGCGGCCGTGAAGACGTCGTTCCACAGCCGCGCCTCCAAGTGGCTCTCCATCTTGGGCAGGTAGAGGTACGGCCCGCTCCCGCGCGCCAGCAGCTCCGCCGCGTTGTGGAAGAAGAAGAGCCCGAAGTCGAACAGCGACGCGGAGATGGGTTCCCCGTCCACCAGCACGTGCCGCTCGGGCAGGTGCCAGCCGCGGGGACGGACGATGAGCGTCGCCAGCTTCTCCCCCAGCCGGTACTGCTTGCCCTCCGGCGAGTCGAGCGAGAGGGTGCGGCGCACGGCCTCGTACAGCGTGGCCTGCCCGTCCACCACGTTGCGCCAGGTGGGCGAAAGCGAGTCCTCGAAGTCCGCCATGAAGGCGCTCGCGCCGGAGTTCAGCGCGTTGATCACCATCTTCCGGTCGGTGGGCCCGGTGATCTCCACGCGCCGGTCCTGCAGGTCGGCCGGCGTGGGCGCAACCTTCCACTCCGCCGCGCGTACCTCCGCCGTCTCGGGCAGGAAGTCCGGCATCTCGCCCGCGTCGATCGCCTCCTGCCGCCGGACGCGCCTGTGCAGCAGGTCCTCGCGTGTGGCGTTGAAGCGGCGGTGCAGCCCGGCCACGAAGGCCAGCGCCTCGGGCGTGAGCACCCCTTCTCCCTCCGGCAGCATCTCCCCCAGGACCGTAACGCCATCCACCTCGACACCAGACGCTGCTGCCGGCATGCGGATCCTCCGTTGTGTTTTCGTGGGGTACGGCCGCGCGGGAACGCCGGACCCGACCGGGTCCGCGCTGCATACAAGCATGTTCCGGACCGCACCGCAAGGCCGTGCAGGAGCCGTGTTTATGAGTCTCGCTCACCAACCGGGCGAACATGGTGGACGGACTGGAGATGCGCCCTCGGAAGTGCTGTTACGCATCCCGCGGATCGGGGGTGGACGAGACTGCATTCCGGGGTCGATCGACCGGCATCCACGCAGTCTTCATCCGCGCCCGCGCAAGGCCTGGAGCTCGGCAGATGGGAGTCGGCCTCGGGCGATGTGGAACGTCGTGTGGCGGGGGATGCCGGATGCCGTCGCTCACCAGGCGCGCGGGCGCGCGGGCGCACCTCTGGATCGCACTTCCACATGTCTCGAAATGGCCTATTCAGGATTGCAGCCGATCACAGTGCGACCGCGGAATCCTTGTGGCGCTTGATCCGGCAGGATGCCGCCGCGCCGGGACGGTGCGGCGGGGTCTTGTCGGGGCGTGGAGGAAAAAGCGTATATTGTGTGGATCGCCGCTCCACGCGCTCTCCGATTCGCCGTAACGCGGCGTCCGCCAGCCGGCGGAACCGCTTCCCCCGAATTCTCCAGATGACGTTGACCCGATCCCGGCGGGGACCGGAACCCCCGCGCAGCACCATCGCCCGTGCGCCGCTCCGCGACCAGGTTCACCACGCGCTGGTGGGCCGCATCCTCCGCGACGAGCTGCCGCCCGAGAGCCGCCTGAGCGACAGCGTGCTGGCGGGCGAGCTGGGCGTGAGCCGCACCCCCGTGCGCGAGGCGCTGCTGCGGCTGGAGCGCGAGGGCTTCCTGCAGACCGACCCCGGCCGCGGCTTCTTCGTGAAGGCGCTGAGCGCCCGCGAGGTCCGCGAGGTCTACCCCGTCCTGTGGACGCTGGAGTGCCTGGCACTCACCACCGCGCCGCCGCCGCCGCCCGCCGCGCTGGCCGAACTGGAGTGGCTGAACGGGCAGATCGCCCGCAGCGCCGACGACCCGGAGCAGCGCATCGAGCTGGACACGCGCTGGCACCGCACGCTGGTGGAGGGCTGCGGCAACGCGATGCTGCTGGAGACCATCGCCGGCCTGAAGAGCGTGCTGCACCGCTACGAGTACGCGTACATGATGAACTCCGGCTCGGTGCCCGCGTCCACCCGCTCGCACGACGAGATCGCCGCGGCCGCGGGCGCGGGCGAGACGGAGCGCGCGGCGGACCTGCTGCGCGCGCACTGGCGGCTCGCCATCGACGACCTGGTCCCCTGGCTGGAGACCCGCGGATGAGCATGCGCGGGCGGGGACCGGAGATGCACGGCGTCCACTGTGAGCACACCGCCTCGCATCCCTCCCGCCGATGCGGCCAGCGGGCCCGATGGCGCTGAGCCGCGGGCCCCTGCGCGACGAGGTGTACAGCGCCATCGCCAAGCGGATCGTGCGCAACGAGCTTGCGCCGGGAAGCCGCCTGAGCGACACCGCCCTGGCCAAGGAGCTGGGGGTGAGCCGCACCCCGGTGCGCGAGGCGCTGGTGCAGCTGGAGCGCGAGGGGTTCCTGGACGCGGAGGTGGGGCGCGGCTTCTTCGTGGCGCCGCTCAGCGCCGCCAAGCTGCGCGAGGCGGCGCCCATCTTCTGGACGCTGGAGGGGCTGGCGCTTCGCGCCGCATCCCCGCTCTCCGCCCCCGTGCTCGACGAGCTGGACGAGATCGCGGCCGAGACCGCGCGCAGCCTGGGCGACCCGCAGCGCGTGGTTTGGCTGAACCTGCGGTGGCACCAGCTGCTGGTGGAGGGCTGCGGGAACGAGCACCTGCTCGGGCTTCTGGACGGCTTCGCGCGCGTGCTGCGGCGCTACGCCTTCGCGTACTGGCACGACACCGGCCGCGCAGACGCCTCCGTGGAGCTGCACCAGCGCGTGGCCGCCTCCCTGCGCGCCGGCGACCTGGACGCCGCGGCCGCCATGCTGGAGCAGGGCTGGCGCGAGGCCACGGAGCGCATGGCGAGCTCGATCGACGAGACGAAGGCCGGCGACCCGGAGTGAGCCGCCGGCCTTTCATCTGCCGGATACCGCGGAAGCGTCAGCCCGGCTATCTACCGAGCTCGTGTCCGTATCGCCCTCGCGGTGAATAGGAAATCCGGGAGAATCGGTGCGGCCAGCATCGCCCTGGCGGCTAAAGCCGCGGGCTACGACGGCACGAAGCCCACCGGCGTGGGCTGCTACCGATGGTCGAATCGCTTCGGCGAGACTCCGCGAAGGCAAGCCGATCTACCCGGATTCCGTATGAAATGAAGCCGCAGCCTGCTGCTGGAGCATGATCCCAGGCGGAGATGTACGTGTGCGGGCGTTGTTGCTCGAGGGGCTGCCGTGGGCGACGGCAGCCCCTCGATCGTGCGTCTACCTCGGTTTCGGGACGATGAGCTTGCGGGTGGTGAGCACCGGCGGCTCGGCGCCGCGCTGGACGCTGATCTGGAGGCTGTACTCGCCGGGCGAGAGGTCCGGAAGCGTGACGGCGAGCGAGCGGCCCAGGATGGTGCGGCCGCCGGACTCCTCCTTCCACCCCACCTTGACCGGCGTTCCGCGGCTCGCCAGGCCGATGCGCTCGGCGGCGCGGCGCGCGAAGCCCGGCTGGTTCGTGCGCGCGATGCTCACGCCCAGCGTCAGCGTATCGTTCTGCGATGCCAGGCCGTAGACCTCCCAGAACAGCCCCAGCCTCTCGCCGGGCTTCACGCGGTACGTGCCGCGGGCCAGCGGCGTCGCCTCTTCCAGCGAGGTGGGGAGCGAGTCGCCGCGGGTGAGCAGGAGGATGTCGGAGAGGTGGATGCCGGTGGCCGGGGGCGGCGCCAGCGGCAGGCCGAAGCGGGCGCGGCCGGCGCGCTTCACGCTGTCCGCGCGCACCTCCAGGCTGAGCAGCGCGGGGGCGGGCACCGCGTCCGCCCGCAGCACGCCCCTGGCGCCCACAGCCGTTCCGCGGACCACGATGGGCTCGTGGCCGGTGCCCGGGTCCAGCACCAGCGCGTTGGAGACGGGGCTCGCGGCGGGAACGCTGTCGGCGTCCATGTCGTACGCGGCGAGCACCACGGCCTGGCCGCCGCGCCGGAAGACGGCGACCTGCGGCTCCAGCTTCTCGAAGCTGCGGGCGTACCCCACCGGGTACTGCACGCGCGGCTGGTCCGGGTCCGGCTCCCACGCGTCGGGCTTCAGGGCCGACGGGTTCGCCAGGTCGCGCAGCCGCGGAATGAAGCTCCACGCATGCGATGCGTAGTGGCTGACCACGTTGGCCCGCGCCGCCGTGGGCATCGGCTGGCGTACGCGCTCCCACGCGTCGGGCGGGCCGTACCGGAGCAGAAACTCGCCCAGGTCGCTGCCCCAGCGCAGGCCGTCGGTGCTCTGCGCGCGCTCGTTCAGCCGCGCCATCACCCAGCGCGACAGGTGCTCGGTGCGCGCCTCGTTGCCGGGCGTGCTCACCATGGGGTCCGCGAGGCGCCAGAAGACGCGCTCCACCGAGTCGCGCTGCGCCGGCCGCATGCGGTTGTACTGCCGCCGCTCGCCGGGGCTGAGCAGCAGCCCCAGGTCGGTCCAGTCGTGCCGGCGGCGCTGGGGCATGCTGGCCAGCGCCGCGTCGAACGCGGCCTCGGCGGCGGCGTAGTCGCCGCGCGCGTGCAGCGCGTAGCCCGTGAGCGCGCCGCACCACCACGCGGTCGCCCGGCAGGCGCGGGCGGTCGCCAGCGCGTCGTCTGCACGGCGGGCCTCCACCTGGTAGCGGACGAGCTGGCCCATCACCCACTCGTCGCCGGGGTGCTCCGTCGCGGCGCGGGCCAGGCGCGACACCAGCTCGCCGCGCGCCACGCCCACCGGCTTGGCCTCGGGCGGGGGATCGCGCTTCTCCTCGTCCTTGTCGCCGAACCAGAAGCAGAAGCGGCCCACGATCTCGTCGCACCGGTCCGGGTGCCCGCTGTCGAAGGTCCACGGCAGCTCGTTGAACCGCACGCGCTCGAACTCGCTTTGCGCGGAGCGGGCCCGGCGCAGCGAACGGACGGAGTCGCGCGCCTGCTGGGCGGCCTGCTGCCTGGCCGCTGCGGTGGGCGGGGGCGATGCGAGGCGCTGGGCCGGCGCGGTCTGCGCGTGCGCGGGGAGGGCGAGGGCGGCGGCGCCGAGCGCGGCGAGCACCGTGGGTAGGCGGACGAAGGTGTGTGGCATGGCATGCTCCGGCGCGGGGGATTCCGGATGGCCGCGGCTCGCGGGCGGGTGCCCGGACGGCGGCGCAGGGTCGCGTGCACGACGGCCGCCGCACGCGTGCACGCGAGGGCCTTCGGGTTAACGAACGTCCGCCCGCGGTTTTGACGCCGGAGAACGCGTGACCACTGGGTAGATGGGAGATGCGGCCGGAGCGGTGCCCCGCCGTTCGCCGAGGCACCGCAAGGATCGCGCGCACCGCGGGAGACGCGGTGCCAGGGTTCCGGCCCGTGGGGGAGCCGCTGCTCCGGGAGATGCGCAGCGGGTCGCCGCTACCCGTTCACGTTCTCCGCCTCCAGATCGGCGGGCTCCGCGGCGGAAGCGGGGAACTGCGGTTCCTGGCTGGCGCGGTGCATCCCAACAGCCGCCGCGATGCCGAGGACGAGCGTCACGCCCCGGAGGATCGGGTTCGCGAAGGTCGCGGTCCCGCGCCATCCCTCACCAGCGACGGCACAGGCGGTCGTGAACGGCAGCACGCCGGCGATGCCGAGCAGAATCGCCCCCGCCCAGCTCTTCCCCAGCGGCGCACCCAACCCGAAGACGACCCCGCCCGCGACACATCCTCCCACGTAGAGGCCGAGCATGCGGCCGGTTCCGTACATGTCCGCATGGACCGATCCGCCGCTCTCGAC
>DASRQW010000090.1 GCA_035696245.1 Longimicrobiaceae bacterium
GGCCCGCCCGGACGGATCCGGGCGGGCCGAACTGCTCAGGGCTGGCCCGGACGCCAGTTGATGAACTCGAGCAGCTTGCCGCCGTTGCCCTGCGTGGCGGCGACGGCGCTCCCGTGCACGGTCACGGTGGGGGCCGAGTAGGTCTTCTTCATGTGCTTCTCCCTCGTTGGGTATGGATGGGCGGCGCACGGTGCGCAGCGCCCGGGACGCGGCTCACGCCGCGGTGTCGTTCATCTGCCGGTCCCACGGCGACGCGCCCTCGCGGGCCGCCAGCCAGGTCTCCAGCGCGAGTGTGCAGAGCAGGAAAGGAAGGCTGCCGACCTCGCCGCAGCGCGCATCCTCCACCGCCTGCCGCAGCCGGTCCGGCCGCACCCAGCCGCGGCGGGCGACCACCGGGTCGCGCAGCAGCTCGCGCAGGCGGGGCGCCTCGTGGCCCAGCGTCCACAGCAGCCGCGCGTCGATCCCGCCCTTGCCGCGCCGGGTGCGCACGGCCTCGGGGAGGATGCCGCGCATCGCCTCGCGCAGCACGTACTTGCCCGTGCCCGCGCGGATTCGCATCTGCGGCGGCAGGCGAAGCGAATGCTCCACCAGCGGGCGGTAGAGGAACGGATACCGCACCTCCAGCGCGCCGCCGAACGGCTCGCGCTCCAGGAAGCCCGTCAGCCCCGCCATCTCCACCGCGATCTCGTGGGCGAAGCGGCTGCCGCGCCGTTCCTCCACCGCCAGGCGGCGGGCGGCGGGCAGGCGGTCTTCCATCCCCGTACGCCGGGCGAAGGCGGGCTCGATCCAGCCGGGAAGCCGCTCGTGGCGCCGCGCCGTCCGCTGCCGGAGCGCCGCGGGCAGGAAGGGCTGCACGCCGTGGCGCCCCAGCCCCGTCCAGAACGATTGCCGCACGCCCACGGAGAGCCGAGTCAGCTCGCGCAGACCCTCGCCCACTCGGCGAGCCGCCAGCAGGTCGGTGACGTAGCCCCAGTTGCCCGTCAGGTAGTGGTCGGCTCCCTGCCCGCTGAGGAGCACGCGCGCGCCGCGCTCGCGCAGCAGCGCCGTCATTGCCCGGTCGCGGGCCCAGAACGGGTAGTGCGAGCGTGGCTCGCCCGTTCGGGTGGGCGGGGCGGCGTCATCCTGCCACGCCCACCGGTCCACCAGCGTCTCGTTGGCCACACCGCAGCGCTCCACCACCGCGTCGGACCAGCGCCGCTCGTCGCCGTCGCCCAGCGTGTCCACCATGGTGACGGTGCCGTCCAGCCCTCGCGGCAGGCGCCCGGCCCGAGCTAGGTGATCCGCGGCGCAGACGACCGACGACGAGTCGAGGCCACCGGAAAGATGCGCCCACACGCCTCCGCCTCCGCCGTCCGCGCGCAGGCGCACCGACTCCAGGAAGAGTTCGCGGAACGTCTCCGTCGCCTGGCGCTCGTCCACGCGCGCCGCGGGCGTGAACGCGAACGGCGACCACGCGCGGCGCGTCGTGACTATGCCGTCCGCACTGCGAAGGACCTCGCCCGGCTCCAGCGCGCGGCAGCCCGCCCAGATGGTGCGCCCCCCGGGAGAGCTGCCGCCGGCGAGGAAGTCGGCGACGAACTCCTCGTCCACGTCTCGTTCGCCGGCCAGCGCGTCGAGGCTGGAGGAGAGGAGCAGCGTCGCCCCGTCGTGTGCCACGAAGAGCGGCTTCACGCCGAATGCGTCGCGTACGGCCGTCAGCTCGCCCCGGGCGGAGTCCCACAGCACCAGGCCGAAGTCACCCAGCAACCCATCGAGCACGGCGGGGTCGCGGGCGCCGTACGCGGCGAGCACCAGCTCCAGGTCGGTCGATCCGGCGGCCGGCACTCCGCCCCAGCC
>DASRQW010000091.1 GCA_035696245.1 Longimicrobiaceae bacterium
ATCCGCGCCTCCGAGAATGCGAGACGTCCTCCCACTCATCCCGCGTCCTGTATCTCCTCGATGAGCGCGCGGAGGTTGTCGGCAACGGAGGGCTCTTCGATGGCGTCGGCGTCCTCGTAGTCGCGCAGGAAGAGCGTGGCGCGGCGCAGCATGCCGTCCAGCGCCCGCACGCGCCCGAGCAGTGCCTGCACGTCCGCCGGCCCGTCGCGCAGGAAGACGGCGTCTTCGTGGTAGCGCATGCGGTCCGCCACAGGCACGCGCTGCCCGCCCATCTCCACGGAGAGGCTCCACGTGCCATCCTCGCCCGCGTCGATGGCGATGCCGGGCGTGGCGGCGTCGGCGCGGACTTCGATCTCCTGCAAGGTGCTCTCGGACAGTGACGTCATCAGGGGCCGGCGTGCCGTGGGATGGGAGATGTGGGGCGTGCGAAGCGGAATCTACGCTGGCCCGCGCCGTGCAGCCAACGTGTAGCGGCCCGTCGTCAGGCGAGGACGCCGGCGGTTGCGGCGAGCGCGGCCGGAAGGTCCGACGTGCAGAAGGCGCAGCGGGTGGCGGCGATGGGCACCTTCATGCGGCAGAACGGGCACTCCTGCTCGAACGGCTCCGGCGGCGCCACGGCCTCGCGGGCGCGCATGCGCTCGTACGCCTGCACGATGAGGTACACCGCGAAAGCGACGATGAGGAACGAGATGACCGCGTTGATGAACAGCCCGTAGTTCACCGTGACGGCGCCGGCCTTCTTCGCCGCCTCCAGCGTGGCCGTCTTCGGCCCGGAGAGCGTGACGAACAGGTTCGCGAAGTCCACCCCGCCCGTCGCCCGGCCTATGGGCGGCATGAGGATGTCGTCCACGAACGACTTAACCACCGACGTGAACGCCGCGCCGATCACGATGCCGACCGCCAGGTCGACCACGTTGCCACGTGAGATGAAGCCGCGAAAGCCTGCGAGCATGGCTACCTCGGGGGAGTGAGGGGGACCGCGGGGACTCGCGGTCCCTAACTCAGGAGACGCAGCACGCCGGGCGCAAGCATTATCTCATCTCGACCCCCGGAGACATCCACCACGGAACGCAGCTCACGAGCGCGGCGCAGATGACCGTGCGGGCTTCGCAGGCGTCGGCCGCGCCGCCTTCGGCGGAGCCAGGGCCTTCTTGCGGACGACGTTCACCACGTTGTCGGCGGTGCGACGGGCGATGAGCTTGTGCCGCGGGTCGACGCCGGCGCGGGCGGGCACGCCATCCACCGTGACGCGCACGTGCTGCACGCCGGAGCGGAGGCGCTGCTTGGCGAAGTATAGCGGGAAGTTCTCCATGCCCGCTGCGCTGCCAACGACCGAGACGTCGACGAGATCGTTCATGGGCACCTCGGTCTCGTTGCCCGCGCTGTCCGCGCGCATCTTGTGCGCTTCCACCGTCATGTCCACCATCCACCGCCCGCCGCCAAGCGGGGTGGCGGTCGCGGCGCGGGTGCGGTTCTCGTACAGCGTGACCGTCTCGAACAGGTCGGTGAGCACGTAGCGCAGGGAGTCCGGCGTGACCGCGCGCAGGTGCCGCAGCAGGTCGCGCGAGGTGGCGTACGGGGGCCCGCGGAAGCGCTGCTCGTGCAGCAGGGCCGCCAGCGCGGCGTTGACCCGGTCCTCGCCGATGTAGTCGCGCAGGGCGTACATCGCCATCCCGCCCTTGTTGTAGTGGATGTAGCCCTGCTGCTCCACGCGGTACAGCGGCTGCTCGGCGCGCGTCTCGCTGCCGCGGCCGCGGAGGTACTGGTCCAGCTCGTAGCGCAGGAAGTCCTCCATCTTCTCCCGCCCGTACTCCTTCTCCATCACCATCAGCGCGCTGTACTCGGCCAGCGTCTCGGAGAGCATGGCCGAGCCCTGCACGTGCGCGCCCACCAGCTGGTGCCCCCACCACTGGTGCGCGACCTCGTGCGCGGTGACGAAGAACGGATAGTCCACGTCGCCCGGCTTCACGTGGGCGATGAAGCCGATGGCCTCGCTGTACGGGATGGTGTTGGCGTAGCTCTGCGCGTACGCGGCGTAGCGCGGGAACTCCAGGATGCGCACCTGGCGGTTCTGGTACGGGCCGAAGTGCTCCGTGTAGTAGTCGAGCGAGCGCTTCACCGAGCGGACCATGCGGTCCAGGTTGAACTCGTGCCCGGGGTCGTAGTAGACCTCGATCGCCACGTCGTGCCACCGGTCGCGGCGCACGGCGTAGCGGCCGGAGAGGTAGGCGTAGAAGTCCAGGATGGGCGCGTCCATGCGGTAGCGGAAGTACCGCCGCCCGCCGGCCGTCCACGTGCGTTGCAGGTAGCCCGGCGCCACCGCCGTCTGGTCGGCAGACGTGCTGACGGTGGTCTCGAACGCGATCCAGTCCGCATCTGCCGAGATGTCGTTGCGCATGCGGCCGGCGGGGTCGTCCAGCCGGGGGATGCGGGCGCGGGGCGGCAGGTCGTGCCACTTGCGCGTGTCGTCGTCCTGCAGCTCGCCGTCGGCGTTGTAGCCGATGCGGGGCATCTCCTGGTTGTTGAAGAAGGTGCCGTTGCCCACCACGGGGCCGTTCACCACGTCGTTCGTGAAGCCGTGCGTCTCCTGTGCCACGTCGAACCGCAGCTCCGCCGAGTCGCCGGGCAGCAGCGGACGGCCCAGTCGGAAACCGTAGAAGCCGTTCTCCT
>DASRQW010000092.1 GCA_035696245.1 Longimicrobiaceae bacterium
GCAACCGTTTTGTCTGCTGTTCGATGCCGTACATGCCAAAGTACCGCGCAAGGGTGGTGTATTGCACCCCAGCGGACACCGCGAAGCGCCGAAGACTGTCCCGGGCTATGGGGCCATGGCGCTCCTCAAACAACGTCTGGAGCCGGTCACGAAGCTCATCGTCGGTGAGTGCTGGATACATGTCGCCCTCTAAGTCTAAAACGATGACCGCGGTAAAATCTACTGGAATCCCCCGCTTAAGTCAACGCGCTTATTTTTGCATTTGCAAAAAATGCGCCCTGGTTGCAAGTCCGTCTCCGCGCCCAGCAGTCGTTTCCCCTTAGGTCTGAGCACACGCGCTCGTGACGGGGTCATGCAGTTGCAAATTTCGTTGCAAAGTGCCGGAGTCGACATTCTCGGCCGCGCGTCCAGACAAAGGAAGAACCGAGGAGGTCAAATCCTTCTCCTTCTCCCGCCCGCCGCACGGAGCCCACGATGCCCGGCACTGCACCGGCGTTCTCGCCCCCCGCCCCACCCTCCACCCCCCCTTCGGTCCGCACCCTCCAGCTCGCCGAGCTCCAGCGCGTCTCCGCCAAGTTCGGCTTCGACCCCCTTCCCAACGAGCTTCCCTACCTGCCCGACCCCGAGCCCGCGCGCGACGCCCTGGCCCGCCACCTCTCGCACCTGCGGCTCGGGGGGACGGTGCTCGACCCCGGCCACCAGCCGAAGCCGCGCCTGTCCGAGCTTCGTGCGCTCGACGGGGTCCCGCTGCTCGTGGACGTCCTGGACCGGTACCCGTGCTTGGAGCGCTGCATCCTGTGCGGTGGCGCCAAGGGCGAGACCTACACCATCTGCGCGGGGTGCTACACCACCCAGCTGCGCTACGCCGAGCGCGCGCTTCTCCAGCTTCTCCCCGACATCGCCGAAGGGGCCCTCACCGGGATCAAGCCGCTCACCCACGACCAGTTCGTCCGCGCGATCCGTAGCACGCCCCGGCTCCAGCCCCGCCTCCGCGCCCGGCCCGAGCCCGCAGCCGAAGCCGCCTGCCGCCGGACCCTTGACGCGCTCGGCGCCGCCACTCGAGCGACGCGGCTGGAGGCATTGCAGGCCGCCGCGGCGGAGCCCGCGCTCAAGCCAACGGAGCGCCGGCGCCTGCAGCGGCAGCTGAGCGCCGCCGAGGCGGCCGAGCCGTGGAGCGCGGGCGCGTGGCACCGGGAGGCGGCGGAGCTCTCTCTCGACGCGGTGTGGCTCGACCTGCTGGCGCGCGGTGACAGCGACGAGCCCGATGCGGACGACGATGAGTACCCGGTGGAGCACGTGGAGGCCGACTGGCTCACCGCCCCCGATCGCGTCGCCTCGCACGACGAGCTTTCCGCGCCCTTCCTCCCGCGCCCCAACACGGCGGCGGGGGAGCCCGAGCACGCCGCCGCGCTGGAGCGCAACGCTCTTCTCTACGCATGGCGCGCCGCGCGCAGGCGCATGGACTCCGACCCGGACGCGGGCGCCTATGCCGCGTGGCTCGCCACGCGACTGGAGGGCCATGGTGGAATTCCCGCGCTCGGCCGCTCTCGTGCACCGCAGCCGCTGGACAGCGACGAGTGCGAGCGGTGGGACCGCTGGGTGGACGCGATCCTGGGCGGCGAGCCCGCAGCGGCGCCCGATGCGCTCGACCCCTTCGACGCCGGGTGGTGCCGGCTGTGGGGCGAGGCGGCCACGACCACGGAATGCGGCTGCCAGGAGCCCATCGAGCTGCCGCAGCTCGACCGGGGACTGCCCTCCGGGCGCCTGCGGTGGCCGCACTTCATCCGGGAGGAGATCGAGGCCGAGCTCGCGGCGTGGGGCCGCTGGGAAGAGATCCCCGAGGACGACGGCCGCTCCGTGCGGGCATGGGTCGACCCCGACCCGGTCCCCGTTCCGATCCGGCGTCCGCGGCGCCGCCGCCTGCTCCCCGATGCAGTGCGGATGCTGCGGCAGCGGCGCCTCGATGCGTGGTCGCGCGAGGGCGCGCCGCCGCAGGCTTCCCCCGCTCCGGCCACCTCGCCGCTGCCGAAGCCGAAGGGGAGCCGCAGGGCATGGGAGTGCGAGATCCGGCGGGAGCGGCGCAGGCGGCGGTTCGAGCGGATGGCCCGCGCCCACGCACTCGTCCACCCGACCCACGCCGAGCACGCCCGCACCCAGACCCACTGACCCTTCACGGGGCCCGGCCGCCACCGGCCGGGCCGAGGCGAGCCCATGTCCGAGATCCCCACGCCCGCCGTGCTGCGCACCGGCATCCGCGCGGCGCTCACCGACGAGCGCGAGCAGGACCGCAGCTCCAACCAGCGCCGCGCGCTGGACCGTCCGGCGCACGTGCGGTCGGCGGCACCGCAGCCGCAGGAGGGGACGACCCTCCTCCACCTGGAGCGTGCGGTGCAGCTGGTGCGCGGCGACGAGGTGCTCGTCACCGGCCCCGGCGGACCCCGCGCCGCCACGGTGCGGAGCATCCAGGGCCACACCCTCGAGGTGGACGGCCTGCACGCCGGTGCCGAGCAGCTGCTGGGGCGGCCCCTCCACCTTTCCGAGCGCCTGCAGCGGGAGCTGGACACCGCCCTCGCCGCACCGGGTGAAGTCCTGCGCGCGGCGGCCGGGTGGGACTCCGCCCGGCTCGGGCGCGCCGCGGCGCCCGCGGCGGCGCTCACGGACGGGCTGGAGGACGACCAGGCGGACTCGCTGCAGCGGTCGCTCGCGAGCAGCCTCCTGCTGGTGCTGGGGCCGCCCGGGACGGGGAAGACCGGCACGATGGCGCGCACCGCCGCCGCCCTGCTCCTCTCCGGCGAGCGCGTGCTGCTGCTGGCGCCCACCCACGCCGCCGTCGACACGGCGCTCGCGCGGATCCGCGGCACGGTGGGCGAGTGCGGGCTCCCGGAGGCCGTGCTCCTGCGCCAGGGCCGGCACGGTCCCCTGTGGCGGGGGCCCTCGCTCCAGGGAGCCCACCGCACGGGGCTCGATGCCGCGCTGGGCGAGCTGGAGCGGCGCGCCGGGCACCTCGGGCGCGAGCGCAACTGGGCCTGGATCCTGGCGGACGCGATCGGCGGCGGCGGGAGCGCCGGCCACCGGGAGCGCCGGGAGCGCCTGGAGCGCCTGGAGCGCCTGGATCGACTGGAAGCCCGCGCCCAGGGCGTGCTCCGCGAAGACCCCGACCGACTGGACGCCCGGGCGCTGCTGCGCGACGCGCGCTCCCTCCGGCAGGCGGCCGCAGCCGCCGCAGCCCCGCCCCGGCTGGTGGGCGCCACCCTGGCCGAAGCGCTCGTCCGCACGCCAGCGGGCCCGTGGGACACGGTGATCGTCGACGAGGCCGCCATGGCCAGCGTGCCCTACGCGCTCTGGGCCGCGTCGCTCGCCCGCCGGCGCCTCCTGCTGTGGGGCGACCCGCACCAGCTCGGGCCCGTCTGCACCGTCGCGGACCCCGCCGCGCGCCGCCTGCTGGGGCGCAGCCTCTTCCACCACCTGGGCTGCGAGCGCGCCAGCGTGGAGGACCCGCGCCGCCCCGTCCTCCGCGTGCAGCACCGGATGGCCCCGGCGATCCGCCGCCTGGTGGCGGGCACGTTCTACGACGGGATGCTGGAGGACGGCGCCACCGTGCGCCGGCAGACGGGCACCGTCCAGGTGATCGACAGCGGCGGGCTGGCCCGCGCCCGCGCCGTCGGAAGCAGCCGGGTCAACGAGGTGCACGCCCGCATGGCGGCGGCCCGCGCCGAGCGCCTCTGGAACGCCGGCACGCGCTCGCTGGCCGTGCTCACGCCGTACCGGGCGCAGGTGGACTGCCTGCGTGCCGCGCTCGCGGAGCGCATCCCCGGGTTCGAGCAGGAGGGCGGCCTGGTGGGCACCGCCCACAGCGCGCAGGGAAGCGAGCACGACGCCGTCGTGGTGGACCTGGTCGCCACCCGGGACAGCCCCGGCCGCTGGCTCGACGAGCGCGCGAACCCGGAAGCGCCGTCGCTCCTCTGCGTTGCGATGTCGCGCGCGCGGACCTCGCTCACGGTCATCGCCGACCGCGCCGCGCTGCCGCCGGGCGGGGTCGCGCAGCGGGCCGTCGCCGCGGCGATGCGGGCCGCCGCCTGACGCCGCGACCGTGCCCGGGAAGTCGGGCCGGGGTAGCACGGAAGAGCGAAAGACCGCCCCGCAGGCGGCTCCCACCTCGACCCCGGGCGCCCCATGTCCGACCCCGCCCCGTCCGCCGGCCGTCGCGCCGGGCACTCCGCGGAGCTTTCCCCGGTGGCCGCGGCCGTGCTCCGTACCATGCGCGAGGAGGTGCGCGCGCAGAGCGGATACCGGAGCCGCATCCTCGCCACCCGCCCCGCGCCGGAGAGCGACCTGGATGCCATGTCCCATCCCGACGCGCACCGCGCCGCGGACCGGATGGACGCCCGGCTCGCCGCCATGGACCCCGTCTCCGCAGCCGGCACGGCACCCGCTCCGGAGAGCTCCACGGACGCCCGCCAAGCGGCTTCCCCGCCGGAGCTGCTGGAGCGCGTCCAGGCGCACCTGCACGCCCAGGCGGCCGACGCCCGCAGGGCCGACGACGCCCTGGAGGCCCGTGCGCACCTGATCCGACCGGCGACGGCCCGGCAGGTGGCTGCAGCCACCGCGGACCCGTCCGTGGCGACGCCGGCGGAGGCGGGGGCGCGTGCGGTCGCCGCGCTGGGCGGCCGGGGCCTTCCCCGGGAGCGGGAGCAGGTAGCGGCCCTGGCCGCGGCGGCGTGGGAGGCGCGGGCCCGGCTCGACCGTCTCACCGATCGCGCGGCGGAGCTGCTGGAGATGCGACGCACGCTGCCGGGCGCCCGCACCACCGCCTACGAGGTGCTGCGGGAGGTGGAGCGCCGCCGGGACGAGATCGCCCGCGCGGAGCTGGGGCGTGCCGCCCTGCGTGACCCTTCGCTCCTGCCGCGCGGCGAGGGCCGCATGCAGGAGGGCGGGCGCTTCCAGGACGTGCGCTCCATCGACTGCCTGCGGTGCGGGACCACCGCCGCCCGCGAGGACGGCCGCAGCCGCCTGCAGACGGACGGCACCCCGAAGCTGGACGAGCACGGCGAGCCCGAGCGCTACGCGCCGCGCGACGGGGAGCTCTGCACCCCCTGCTACCTCGCCAGCGGTCCCATGTCGGTCCCGGAGCTCAAGCTCGCCCAGCGCCAGGCGCGGAACCTGGAGGCGGCGCAGGTGCGCTTCCGCCCCGGCCGCACCGGCTGGTCCGAGCGCGCCGAGGGATGGACGGAGCAGGACCGCGTCCGCCGCGGGCTCGCCGACCCGCTCGACGAACGCCTGGACGCGCCGTCGCCGTTCGTGGTGCAGCCGAGCCCCGCCGAGGCCGCCGACCGGCGCGTGGAGGAGCTGCTGGAGCGCGAATGGCAGCGCGAGGAGGCGGCGGAGAAGGGCCGGTGGGATGAGCCAGGCGACCGCGAGGCCGAGTGGTGGGAGACCAAGTTCGCGGGCGCCTTCTCGGACGAGCCCGAGCCGCGGCCGGAGCCCTCGCCCGAGCGCCGCGTCCAGCTGGAGACCGCTCGCCTGGCCGAAGCCCAGCGGCGGCTCCGCTCGGTGGTGGGTGTCGAGGACCCTGGCCTCCGCCGCGTCCTGGAGACCCAGGCGAACGTGCGCCTGCACCTGGCGCAGGGAGGTGCCGTGCGGGATGCGTGGGAGCGGACGCGCGGCGTGGATCGCGCGGAGCTCCGTGCGGCGGCGCGCGAGCAGGTCGCGCGGCAGCTCATGGAGCCGGCGGCGATGGCCCACCAGCGCCGGCTGAGGGAGGCGCGCGGGATGGCGCTGCCGCGGGAGATGCCGCTGGAGATGCAGGCCGCCATCCGCGCGCGGCAGGTGGAGCGCATCCTGGCGGACCTGGACGTCCCCACCCTCGTCCGGCGTGTGGAGGAGCTGCGCGGCACCGCCGCCCGCCCCGAGACGGTCCGCGCCGCGCGCGAGCTCCACGACCGCCTGCAGCCCGCGCTCGCCGACCCGCGACTCCAGGGCGCCGTCGCGGCCGGCCAGCTCGCCGAGACCGCCCGCCAGGAGCGCGGGGTCTTCCACTCCGGGCTGGACGAGGCCGTGCTCACCGGCGAGCGCCGCGGGGAGCTGCACGAGCGCACGCTCGACCGCTGGCTGGAGGCGGACGGACCCGGGGACGTGCGGAGCGCACGGGACCTGGCGCGCGAGGCGGGCGAGCTGAATCCCCGCCGAGAGACCCAGAAGCACTTCCCCGAGAAGGAGCGGCTTCCCTGGAAGCTGGCCGCGCGCGACGCGGCGATCGCGGGCGAGATGGGCAAGACCGGCTACGCGGCGCCCGAGCGTATCCTGGCGGCGGTGGAGGCGTACCGGGCCGAGGTGAGGGAGGGCGGGGTCCCGGACCCGTTCGGGAGCGAGGTGCGCGACCGGATCACGGAAGCGGCGGCACGCCAGGCCGGCTTCACGTCCGACGAGGTCGGGCGGCTCTGGGAGATCCGCGCCCTCGAGGGCGTGGGCGTGGACACGGCAGGTTGGGACGAGCTCCTCCGGGAAGCGGGCGCCTGGACCGGCGGGGCCGATCCCGGCCACGAGATCGCCCGCCTTCGAGCGGCACTGGAGGACCTCCGGCGAGACGAGGTCCAACTGGCGGCGCCCGCTGCGGCGGAGCGAGAGAAGGACGTCTCTCCCGCGCCCGGCCGCGGCCTCTCCGAGGCGGACCGCGCGCTCCTCGCCCGCGCCGAGCAGGCGGCCGCGCCGTACCTGGACGTGCTGTACGAGTACCGCGCCGCCTGGCTGGCGCACGACGCCTCGGCGGCACCCGCGGCCGCGGCGGAACCGCCCGGCGAGGAGGTGCGGCACCCCGCGGTGCGTGCGGCGATGGACGCCCACGCGGATCCCGAGATCGCCCGCCTGGCGGGACAGCTCGCGGCGCTGGAGGAGTTCGAGCGGCTGGACGCGCCCTACCAGGAGGCGGTCCGGCACGCCGACCGCGCGCAGACGCTGGTGGACGCCACCCGCGAGGCGCGCGAGGCGGCGCGCCAGTCCTGGGCTTCGGCCGAGCAGACGATCCGCGCCCAGTTCAGCCACGCGGACCGGCTGGTCGAGCGGGTCCGGGGGATGGACGCAGCCGAGGTCCGGGAGCTGGCGGCGTCGCTCCGGAAGGACCCGCTCGCCCTCTCCTCCAACCATCCGCGCAGCGGCGGCGCGCCGCGGATCCCCGGCATCAACGCCGCCGGCACCGTGGAGAGGCTGGAGCCCCACCTCAAGACGGTCCGCGCCCAGGGGTTGCGGGGGCTGCTCGGCCAGGCGGACCGGAGCGCCACGGAGCGGCAGGCGCAGGTCGCGGCCGTGGCGCTTGAGACCTGGGCTGAGGTGCGCCAGCGCGGCGACGAGCTGCGCGCGTGGGCGGTCTCGCAGCTGGCCCTCCCGGCCGATACCCCGCTCGCCCAGGTCCACGAGGCCGCGGTGGATCGCCTGGCCGAGCTGCGGACCTCGCACCGGGACCTCGTGCAGTCGTGGCAGGCGGTCTCGCCGCCGCCCACGCGCGGCCAGATCGAGCGCAGCCTCCGGTCGATGGACCCGGCGACGGCCGCCCGCGCGCGCCAGGCGCTCCCTGGCCTCGCCCCCCCGCCGCAGCCCTCCCCCCCGCCACGGCCCGAGCCGGCCCTGGCCACACCCGCGATGTCGCGATGAACCGAATCGACCCCGACGAGCTGCAGGCGCTGCTCGAGACGGCCCACGCCGGCCTGCACGCGGCCGGCCAGGCGCAGGACGTGTGGCAGCGGCTCCGGTGTACGTGCGGGCGCCCGGACTGCGAGATCCACGACCCCGCCCGGCACACCGTGACCCTTCAGCTCGACGCCCTGGCCGCCTACTGGCGCCCGGAGCTGGCGGACGCTCCGGCGCGCGGGCGCCTCGCCGCCGCGCTGGCGCCGCTCGCACGCCTTGTGGACGCCGACACCGATCCGGAGGACGACGCGGACGCGCTGCTGCACCGGGTCCGTGACGCCTGGCTCGCAGGGATGGGCACGCCCCTCGGTGGTCCGCCCGGCGAGGTGTGGCTGGAGGACCTCGCCCGCGTGGAGGCGCGCAACGGGCTGCTGCTGGAGAAGCTGCTGGAGCGCTTCGCGGGGGCGGGCTTCGCCCTCCTGGCGCACGCCGGCGCCGCGCACGCACGCCAGCGCCGCGACCGGGCCGCGGCCGAGGGGCTGGCCGCCTGCGGCCGTACCGTCCGCGCGTGGATCGACGACCACGACTCGCTCCCGCAGCGGACGCTCCTTCGCGAGCACCTGCTGGCGCTCCTCCGCGAGGCGCCCTGGACCGCCGGCGAGGCGCAGGACGTCTTCCGGATGGCGGAGGACGCCGCCACCGCCGTGCTCGCGTACGGCATCGCCGACGACCTCTGGGTGGCCGCCGCCTACGGCGCCGCCGAGCGCGTGGCGCCCTTCTCCGCGCTCCGCATCGCCGTGGTGCTGGAAGACGACCCGGCCGCGGCCGCGCTCGCGTCGTGACCATGTCCACTCCCCGAACCGCACCCGAGATGATCCCCCTGCGCGATCCCGCGGAGTTCGTGTGGCTTCCGGACTTGGACGCCGGGCTTCCGGAGCCGGTGCCCGCCGGCCGGGAAGGCATCCACGCCGTCCAGTTCCGCCGCGCCGTGGGCGCGGGCGACGTGGTCCGGTCCGTGGCGCTGGAGACCTCCGCCGGGACGGAGCCGCTGCCCCGCCGCATCCGGTACCACGGCGACCCGGACGAGGGATGGGACTGGGGCTGGCACGGCAGCGCGCCCCTGGAGACCGCCCTGAACGTGCTCGCCGCGTTCGTGCACCCGCGGGCGGCATGGCGCCTCCAGTGGGCGTTCTACGAGGCCTTCCTGCACCCTCTGCCCGTGGTGGGCGGGACGCTTCGGGGCGACGAGGTGCGCGCGTGGCTCCGCGGCCATGCCTGGATCGGACGCCACTCGTCGTGGACGGCGGCTCCCGACGCGGGCCGCCGGGGCATGCTCGCGCGGGAGCGCGACGAGAGCCGCGTGCTGTCGCCCACCGCGCGGGCGGAGCGCATCGGGCAGCTCGCCACCTCCGCGCTGCGCTGGGACGGGGCGGCGCGCCGTGCAGCGTCGGCCGACGCGGCTGCGCTCGCGGCGGAGCCCGGCGCTGAAGGCGCGGATGGTCCCGGGTCGGCGGGATTCCAGCTCGTGCGCGCCGCGGCGGTGCTCGCTGGGGCCGCTGCCGTGGAGCGCTGGGCCACGCTGGCCGCGCTCGCGGGCATCCTGCCGCTTCCCGGCAGCCT
>DASRQW010000093.1 GCA_035696245.1 Longimicrobiaceae bacterium
GGTGCTCATCGGCCCCGTGATCCCCGGCCTCACCGACCACGAGATGCCGCGCATCCTCCAGGCTGCGGCCGACGCGGGGGCGCGCCACGCCAGCTACGTGGTGCTGCGTCTGCCGCACGGCCTGAAGGACCTCTTCTCCGAGTGGCTGGAGCGGCACTTCCCCGACCGCCGCGACAAGGTGCTGAACCGCGTGCGCGACATGCGCGGCGGCGAGCTGTACGACTCGCGCTACTTCGCTCGCGGCCGCGGCGAGGGCATCTTCGCGGACCAGGTGCGCACGCTCTTCGCCGCCGGCTGCCGCAAGGCGGGGCTCAACCACGACAAGAAGCCCCTCTCCACCGCCTCTTTCCGCGTACCGACGCCGCCGGGTGGCCAGCTCGGCTTCTTCGAGATGGGGTGAGCGGGACGTTCGAACTCATAGCGTTCCGGCCCGATCAGAACGTGATCGTACAAACGGCGAACGGCGCATCGGGAAGATTCTCCTGATGCGCCGTTCGCTGTTGCGTCGTCTACCGTCAGTCGGCCGATGCAGAATCTACGAGCTTCGTGGCGCGAAAAGACTTGCGTCCTGACGCGCCTCCCCGCACCCTTCCACGCTTCGCGCCGCACGATCTCCCGCCGCACCCCATCTCCTTCGCCACCGCTCCTGCTCGTCGATACGTCCGCGGCGGACGTCGTGCCGGCATCATCCCCACGCACGAAACGGAACGGGAAGACATGCCAAGCCAGCGTTTGGAGGGCGTCGTGCAATCGGGCAGCCAGGGGAACGCGGTGCCCGTTCCCGACGCGCTAGTGACCCTGTACGTCGCCACCGAAGACGCGCCGCTCATCGTCGGGTCCATGCGCACGGACGATGACGGCCGGTTCGAGATCGACACGCTGGGGCCAACCACGGCGAGCATCTTCTACGCGACCGCGCTCCAGGGCGTGGAGCTCAAGCTGGCCGCCGTCATCGGCGGGCGCATGGCCAGCCCCATCGTCATCAACGAGCTAACCACGGTGGCGGCGGGCTACGCAGCGGCGCAGTTCATCCGCGGCAGCCGCATCGAAGGAAACGCGTTCGGGCTGCGCATCGTGGCGGGGATGGCCGGCAACCTAGCCTCGACGGCCACGGGCGAGCCGTCGGAGGTGATGCTGAAGTCGCCCAACGCGGACGAGACGAACGCGCTTCGATCCCTGCGCGCGCTCGCCAACCTGCTCGCCGGCTGCGTGCGCGACGTGCCCGGCGCCAGGGCGGCCCTCGAGCGCCTCGCCCCCTCGGCAGACGGGGTGCCAGCGGCGGACACGTTCCAGGCCGTGGCGAACATCGCCCTGAACCCGGGGCAGAACGTGGAGGAGATCTACCGGCAGACCAAGGAGCTGGAGGTCTACCTCCCCGCCCTGGAGCGCCAGCCGGACGCGTGGACGCTGGCCGTGAAGGTCAACGACTCCGGCGACGACGAGTTCCTGTTCGGCGGGCCGGCCAACATCGCCTTCGACCGGAACGGCTACGCCTGGGTGGCGAACAACGTGGTGCAGGGCACGCCCGGCTCGGCTCGCTGCATCATGGTGCTCCAGCCCGACGGCAGGCCCGCGGACGGCCGCCACGGCGCGCCTGTCTCGCCCGTGAGCGGGGGCGGCATCCTGGGCGTGGGCTTCGGGGTCACCGTGGCGCCCGACGGCAATGCCTGGGTAGGCAACTTCGGCTGGGGCGATCCGGATACGGACTACCCGAAGCACGGCACCGTCTCGCGGATCGATCCGCAGGGCCGGGCGACTTCGCCGGAAGGAGGCTTCCACGGCGGGACCGACCGCGTGCAGGCCACGGTGGCCGACCACGACGGCAACATCTGGCTGGCGAGCTTCGGCAACGACCGCGTGGTGGTGTTCCCCGGCGGCGACGCCGAGAAGGCGTTCGGCTACCCGCCACTGGGCCCCGCGCATCTCGATCCGGCGCCCGGCGTCGGCACGTTCGGCATCGCCATCGCCGCGGACGGCGGCGCGTGGGTCAGCTACAGCGGCGGGCTGGGGTGGCCGCTGGAGATGCAGGCGCAGAGCTGCGTGTGCCGCTACCGGATAGACGGCGGCACGCTGCGGCTGGACCGCACGCTGCCGCTGGGCTCGGTCACCAAGGGGATCGGGATCGACTCGGAAGGAAACGCCTGGGTCGCCTCGGGCGGAGACGACACGGTGTACATGGTGAGCCCGGACTGCGAGACGTACGCCGGGTTCACCGGCGGCGGGGTCAACGGGCCGTGGAGCGTGGCGGTGGACGGCGACGACCACGTGTGGGTGGCCAACTTCGGGCCGATGGGCCCGGCCCACCACCACCCGCATACCGCGCTGTCGCAGCTGGCCGGCATCCGCCCGCCGCCGGGGCTGAAGACCGGCGACCCCATCTCGCCCCCCAGCGGCTACACGCTGCACTCGGCCGGCGACCAGGTGTTGCTGCACGACCACAAGCCCCTCAACGGGCCCGGCGGCAAGCCGTGCTACACGCCGCTGATGCGGATGACGAGCTGCGTGATCGACCAGGCCGGGAACGTGTGGGCGCTCAACAACTGGAAGCCCGACTTCGCCACGGACTTCTCGGCGAAATCGGGCAACCCGGGCGGCGACGGGATCGTGATCTTCGTGGGCATGGCCAAGCCGCCCCGGCCGGCGTACGCTCCGTCCGCGTAGAAAGCGCGGGCGCGGAGACGTTGGCGGAAGAGTCCTCCGTCGGCGAAATCGTCTGTAGATGACAGGCATTGGACGGTTCGGCCGACGATGGCGCGATCGACCGGAGCCCCGCACACGGGGGACGCCGATCCCGTCGACCCGGACTACATCACGACCGTGTCGGTGGGCTCGCCGGGGCGATTGGGGTTGCCCATGGGCGGCTCGCCCGCGGGGTCTTCGTCGCCCGAGGCGGGCGGTGGAGACTCCGCCGCTTCGTCGGACGGCACGTTCTCGGGGTGGCAGGTGACCTCGCGGAAACGCTCACCGTTCTTGACCTCTGGGAAGTCGAAGAAGAGGATCTCGCGCTGGCCGGCCTCCACGCGCACCTGGCGCTCGTGGCGGTGCGTGGTGCGGCCCAGCACGCGCGCCGTGACCGCCACGTCGCCCGCCGCGTCGCCCGTGTTCGCCACTGTGCAGCGAACGCGCAGGCAGGCGTCGAACAGGCTGCTGCAGCTCTCGTCGCTGGTCACGTTCTCGATCTCCCACTCGGGCGCGGGGACATGGACGGGTATCGGCGCGGGCTCCACCGTGGCGGCGCCGCGGGCCAGCGAGTCCAGTGCGGGCACCGTGTCGCCCCCCGCCCCCCGTCGCGCCACGCCGAAGCCGCTCGCCATCCCCAGCGCGTACAGCACCGCCGCGACCGCCACGCCACCCGCCAGGAACGCCAGCAGCCCCACCAGCGCGCCGCGCCAGCCGCGACGCGATCTCCCTCCCGCCGCTCCGGCCGGTGCTCCACAGCTTGGGCAGTGCGCCGCGTTGCGGGAGATGGAGTGCCCGCATTCCGCGCACGGCCGCAGCGCCGTCGCCGCGCCCGTGCCCGCTGCGACGGCGCCTCCGGCCGATACGGCGCCTGCGGTCGATGGCCCGACGCCCGCGCTCGTCGCCCGCTCCGCATCTCCCGAAGGCAGGCGGGTAGATGCGGCGAGCTGCGTGTGGTCCGCAGATGCGACGCCGGGGAACGGGAGGGCGATGCGGGGCGCCGGATCGGGCGCGCGGCCGTCGATGGCGGCTTCGAGCGCGTCCAGGAAGGCGCCCGCGTCCGGGAAGCGCTCCGCCGGGTCGTGGGCGAGGGCGCGTACGATCACCTGGCCGACCGGGCCGGCGAGGGGCGAATCCGCATCTCCCGAACCCGCCAGCCGCACCCGCTCGCCCGCGGCGATGCGGCGGACCTCGTCCTCCGTGAAAGCGCGCTCGCCGGCCAGCAGCTGGTGGCCGATGGCGCCCAGGCCGTACACGTCGGCGGCAGGGGTGAGCGGGGTCTCGCCGCGAAGCTGCTCGGGGCTCGCGTACGCGGGCGAGAGCGGCGCCTGGCCCAGCTGCGTGAAGTGCGTGACGGTGCCGCCGTCGTCCTGCGCCACCTGCGCGATCCCGAAGTCCAGCACGCGCACGTCCGCCGCGGTCCCGTCTTCGGTCGCGCAGAGGAAGAGGTTGCCCGGCTTCACGTCGCGGTGCACCAGCCCGGCGCGGTGCCCTGCCGCCAGGCCGCGCGCGGCGCCGCGCAGGATCGCCGCGGCTTCGGCTGCCGACGGCGCGGGGCCGCGGGCGAGGCGCGTGGCCAGGTCGTCGCCTTGCAGCAGCGCCATCACCAGGAAGTCCAGGTCCAGCGCCGTGTCGGTGCCGAAGTCGTGGATGGTGACCACGTTGGGATGGTGCAGGCGCGCGGCGGCGCGGGCCTCGCGCTGGAAGCGGCTGCGCAGGCTGTCGCGGGTCGCCGCGGTGGTGCCGCCGGGCGGGCTCACGACCTTCACGGCCACGGCGCGGCCCAGGCGCTCGTCGGTCGCCCGGTACACCGCGCCCATCCCGCCCCGCCCGATGAGCGCCTCGATCAGGTAGCGCCCGCCCAGCGTGCGCCCCGCCAGCAGCGATTCGAAGCCCGACATCAGTTGCGCGCGCCCTTCGCCAGAGTGTTGCTCGTCCGTGCGAGGCCACCCGCCTCCGCACGACCCGGACCCCGTAGTTACCCCGGACCGCCGCACATGGATTCTGGTGCGGCTTCCCGCGGGTGCATCTACGGCAATGCGCGGCTAGAAGATGCACGGACGAAAACCATTCTCACGCGGAGCCGCGGAGAGCGCGGAGAACAACAGGAGACGGGGGTGTTCTCCGCGGCCTCCGCGCCTCCGCGTGAGTCCATTCCCTCCGGGAAGCGATGTCAGCGGAGGGTCAACGCGTATCGGCGGTGGCCTGCGGAAAGCGAAGAACATAGCTTCCTCCTTCCGCGGAATCGCATCCCATCCAAACCACACCTCTCCATGACACGCATCTCCCGCCGCGCCGTTCCGTTCGCTGTTCTGCTCGCCCTCGCCGCATGCGGCCCGAAGTCGCCGGCGGGCCCCGCGCCCGCGGCGACGGAGTGCACGGCGGCGGATTCCACGCGTGCTTTCGTCGTCGTGCCCGAGGGGAAGGAGGCGGAGGTTCGCCGGGACCTCGCGGCGGCCGGGCTCGGGACGGCGGCCAACGGGCTCGCGCTGCCGGAGCGGAACCCGGGGATGCGGCTGGTGAACGCGCCCACGATCCAGCGGCTGCTCGCGCAGAACTATCCGCCCGCGCTGCGAGACAACCACATCCAGGCCCAGGTCACCGTCGCCGGACACGTTGACGTGCTCGGCCAGATGCACGAGACGGTGTTCCTGCGCGGCGACCCCCGCTTCGCCGAAAGCGCGCTGCTCGTGGTCCGCGCGATGCAGTTCAGCGCGCCGGTGTACCAGGGGCGCTGCATGGCACCGTGGGTGGTGATCCCTCTGAGCTTCACCGTCACCGGGTGATCCTCCGCCGGGGAGATGCGAGCCGGGCCCGTCGTCACGAACGCCGGGCCCGGTTTCGTTCCTGGAAGCCTTTCTCGACCGACGGGAACGCGCGTGAGCGGGTAGCAACGCGCGGCGCGGAGAGGGCGTGCGGGGAGCGGATGGAAGATGTAAGCCGGTATGAGGCGGAGTCGCGCGCGGAAAAGAGGCGGATGCGATAAATCGCACCCCTACAACGACATACGTCTGCGGATATGTATCGCCGGTAGATGCATGGCGGACGGGAGATGTCCGCGGCCGTGCATCTACGGGGACTTTGTGCGGGTGCCGCGGCCGGTGCCTTCGGGGCCGGCGGCGCGCTCCAGGGCGACCTGCATCTTCCGAACGCGGTCGGACAAGGATTCGGACGAGACGGACTCGCGGGCGCGGTCCACCAGCAGCGGGAAGGCGAGCGGCGGGGTGCGCTTGGGGGTGGAGATTACCACGCGGCCGGCGGCCAGGCGCTCCAGCGTGCGGCCCAGGCGGCTGCTCTCCAGCTGGCGCTCCAGCACCTCGCGGTGCGCCTGGCTCACCAGCAGGTTGCCGGGGTCGTAGCGCGTGAAGACGTCGAAGAAGAGGCCGCTGGACGCCTGGAGCTGCCGCGCGCTCTTCCCCGCGTGCGGGAAGCCCTGGAAGATGAGCCCCGCCACCCGCGCTATCTCGCGGAACTGGCGCTTCGCCATCTCGGTCGCGTTCAGCGAGGCGGGCACGTCCTCCAGCAGGTTCTCGGGGCTGAGCAGGCCCGCCGCCAGGGCCTCGTCCAGCGGCGCCTCGTCTGGCGACAGCAGCTCGAAGCCGTAGTCGTTGCTCGCCATGGTGAACGAGATGGGCGCGTGCCGGGAGATGCGCCAGGCGAAGAGCGCGGCCAGCCCCTCGTGCACCAGCCTCCCTTCGAACGGGAAGAAGTAGAGGTGGTGCCCC
>DASRQW010000094.1 GCA_035696245.1 Longimicrobiaceae bacterium
CAGCTCGGCCTGCTGCGCCTCCAGCTCGGTGGCCTGCTCCTGCAGCGTCTCGGACTGGATCTCCAGCTCCATCGCCTGCTGCTCCAAGGCCTCGCGCGCCTCGGTGACCTCGCGGAAGAGGCGGGCGTTGTCGAGCGCGCGAGCGGAGCGGCGGGCCAGCTCCTCGGCCAGCTCCACGTCGTCGGGCGCGAAGGTGCGGCCGGAGTCGGCGTTCACCAGCGTCAGCGCCCCCAGCACGCGCTCGCCGCCCCGCAGCGGCAGCACCAGCGCGGCGCGCAGGCCCACGCTGCGCAGCAGGCGCAGGTGCTCCTCGTCCACCGCCCCCGCCACCAGCATCTCGTCGGGGATCGAGTCGTACCTCTCGGCCCGGCCGGTCCGCAGCACGGCGGGCACCCCGGTCGCGTCGTCCGCGTGGACGGGGTAGCGCTCCTGGAGCTGCCTGGCGAGGGCGACCTTGGCGGGGTCCTGGTGCGCCACTGCCACGCGGCGAATGGTGCCGTCGGCCTCCAGCACGTCCACCGCGCACCAGTCGGCCAGCATGGGCACGGCCAGGCGAGCCACGGCGGCCAGCGTGGCGGCGTGGTCCAGCGAGGAGTGCAGCGCCTGGCCTGCCTCGGCCAGGAAGCTGGCGCGGGCGCGCGCGGCCTCGGCGGCGCGGCGGGCCTCTTCCGCCTGCTCGAGCAGCCGCTCGCGCTCGCCCGCCTCACGCAGGCGGTCGGTCACGTCCAGCCCGGCGCACGTCACGCCAGCCAGCGCCCCCGCCGCGTCGCGCAGGGGCTCCACCGCCACGTCGAACACGCGGCTGCCGGGAACGAAGGGCAGCCGCAGCTCGCCGCGCGCGGGCCGGCCCGTGTCCAGCACGCGCCGCTTGAGGGCGTCGGCAACGCGGTCGCCGCCCAGGTCGGCCTCGGTCAGGCCGTTCACGCGCTCGTCCACCCGGCCCAGCGCGGGGTCGTACAGCCAGGTGTACCGCAGCTCCAGGTCCTGCTGGAAGACCACCGCGCCCGATGCGCGCAGGGCGGCCCGGAAGCGGTCCTCGCCCTGCCGCAGCGCCTCGTCGGCCTCCTTCGCCGCCGTCAGGTCCACGTGCACCAGCACCACGTGCGTGAGGGCGCCGTCCGCGCCGCGCACCGGGTAGAAGTGCCCCTGCGTCCACGTCGTTCGCCCCAGGCCCAGCGTGTGCGACATGTCGTAGCGCACGGGCGGCAGCACCACCGCCTCGCCCGCGAAGGCGCGGCGCACCTCCGGCAGCACGCCCAGGCCGTCCAGCTCCGGGTCGTCCAGCACGGTGTACTCCGCCGGCACGTCGCCTATGCTCGCGCCCCACAGCTTCGTGAACGCCGGGTTCACCCGCAGCGGGCGCCCGGCCGCGTCGTACACCACCGTGCTCAGCGGCGACTCGTCGAACAGCGCGCGCGCCAGCTCGCCCGAGGAGATGTCCGCCGCGTCACGCGGGGACGGGCGGCCCGGCGCGGCGGCGTCCGGCGCGCCGGACAGCGGATCGGGAGATGCGTGGCCGTCGTCCTGCGGGGCGGGATCTGCGGTCATCCGAAGGGGCGGTGCGGGGCGATGCCGTGGGCTGGGGCGGGCTCGGTACGGCTGCCGGTGCAATATACGGCTGGCCGCGCCGCCCGCGCACCTTGCTCGATGGCGCTCGGGGCCGGCGTGTTACGGCGGGCGCCGCGCGGGGAGCGGAGAGGGCGCACGTCCGCTCAGCGGCCGCGGGCGGACCGGAGCCCCGGCGCGATCTCGGTCGTGTGCTCCGCGAGCCGGAACGTGACCGCTTCCCCGCCTCCGCCCAGCCTGGCGAGCCGGACGAACATCTCCCGCGTGGCCTCCAGCTTGGCTTCCGAGAGCCGGTCGGAGGGCAGGCCGGTCTGGTCCAGCGTCGACCACTGCCACTCCAGCTCCTCCACGAGCCGCTCGCGCTGGTCCAGGACGCCGTTCGCCTTCAGCCGCGCCTCGTCGCGCCGGCGCATCCAGCGGTTCGCGAGCAGGGCGGCCGTGAACATCAGGTTGCACACGACCGCCGCGCCCAGCACCCGGCCGTAGCCGGGCACCAGCCTGTCCAGGTAGATGCAGAGCAGGCCTCCCGCGGAAGAGGCCCAGCCGGTCGCGACCCAGAACACCAGCCGCCGCTCGGACGCGTACGTCCAGCTGCTCCGGCTGCGGATCACCCGCTGGGTCACGGGCCTCAGTGCGATCATGGGACTGCTCACACGACAGGGTGGAATGTGCCGCGGCGTGACCACAGTAGATAAGATCGCGACACTTTCCATATTCCAGGCAACCACCGTGCCGAGCCCACTCGCCCGTCGCCCCAGGCGTTTCTTGCAGTTATCTGCCAAAGGACGGGAAGCGTATCCCGCCGTAAATGGAATTGTAGGATTGACTTGCAAAGATGCACAGATGTTGTCATCCGCGAGCTTCGCCGCACTGCGTTTCATGAGTGAAAAGTCTCCACCATCCACGCGTCAGGTGCATCGTGAAAACGTTCCGTTCGGTGTGTATCGAACGGCATGGACACATGCCACTCTTGACGGTGTGCTCGTGTCTCGGAACACGACGCCGTGCGACGATGGACGGGCGGGTGCGCGGCGGCCGAACTCTACCCGCTGTCCAGCTCCGAAAACGTGGACCCTCGATAAACGGTGACCACCTCGATCCGATTCCGCTCATCCCCTCCGCCTTCCTGTCCCGATCCGTCCGCCCTTCGTCTTCCGTGCATCCTGTACGTGGATGAGATGAAGGCGTAATCTCCTTGCAGTTGAAGGAATCGCACCCCTAACGAGGAGATCCAACCATGCTCCGGTCCGCCGACGTGCCGCTGTCCCAATCCGCCCTGCTGGTGATCGACGTGCAGGACTCGTTCAAGGTGGGCGCGCGCTGGGCCCGCCGGAGCAACGCGGCGTTCGAGGAGAACGTGTCGCTGCTGGTGGACGCGTACCGCGAGGCGGGGCTGCCCGTGATCTTCGTCCTCCACACGGACGGCGACGACCACTTCGCGCCGGACAGCCCGCACGTGAACCTGATGGACTTCCTGTCGCCGCGGGCGGGCGAGCCCACGATCCGAAAGGACACGCGCAACTGCTTCACCAGCACGAACCTGCAAGCCATGCTGCTGCACCGCGGCGTGCGGCGGCTGGCGATCACCGGCATCCAGACGGAGCAGTGCTGCGAGACCACGGCGCGCGTGGCCGCCGACCTGGGCTTTGCGGTGGACTTCGTGCTGGACGCCACGCTCACCTTCCCCATCCCCAACCTGGACGTGCCGGGCGAGGAGCTGGGCGTGGCGGAGATCGAGGAGCGAACGGCGTACGCGCTGCGCGGCCGGTTCGCGCGCATCGTGAGCGCGGCCGAGCTTGCGGGCGCGGTGCGCGAGGCGGCGCTGGAGCCGGCGCTCGCATGAGCCGCCGCGTCTTCTTCGCGCTCTTTCCCGGCGCCGAGATCCTGGACTTCGCGGGGCCCGTGCAGGCGCTGTGGGAGGCCGCATCGCTGGGCGCGGGCTACGAGGTGGCGTACTGCGGCGCCACGCCCGCGGTCCGCACGGCGCAGGGGCTGGAGATGTGCGGCCTGGAGCCGCTGCCGGACGTGCGGGACGACGACTGGGTGTTCGTGCCCGGCTTCCCCGTCATGCAGATGGGCCCGCCGCGCGAGCTGGTGGAGTGGCTGCGGGGCGTTGGGCAGACGCAGGCGCGCATCTGCTCGGTGTGCACGGGCACCTTCGCGCTGGGCGAGGCGGGGCTGCTGGACGGCCGCCGCTGCACCACGCACTGGAAGCGCGCGGCACTGCTCCAGCAGCGCTTCCCGCGCGCGCGGGTGCTGGACGACCGGCTGTTCGTGGAGGACGGGCGCCTGGTGAGCAGCGCCGGCATCGCCTCGGGCATCGACATGACGCTGGGGCTGGTGGAGCAGGACGCGGGCGCCGAGATCGCGGCCGGGGCGGCGCGAGAGATGGTGGTGTACATGCGCCGCGACGGCTCGCAGCCGCAGGAGAGCGTGTACCTGGAGTACCAGCGCCACCTGGACGCCGGCGTGCACCGCGTGCAGCAGTACCTCATCTCCAACCCCGCCTCGCGGGCCACGTTGGAGGAGCTGGCCGCCATCGCGTTCGTGAGCCCGCGGCACCTCACGCGCACCTTCCGCGGCGCCACGGGCATCTCGGTGGGCGAGTTCCGGCTGCGGCTGCGGCTGGAGCGTGCGCGGACGCTGGTGCAGCACTCGCGGCTCAAGCTGGACGCGGTGGCGGCGGAGTGCGGCTTCGCGGACGCACGCCAGCTTCGCCGCATCTGGACGCGCCACTTCGGCGTCCCGCCCAGTGCCTCGCGTACCGTCGCGGTGGAGGCCTGACCGGCGTTCCAACGGCAGCGCGTGCGGGAGATTCGCATCTCCGGAAACCCGAATCTCCCGAGATGCCCGTCGCGGCAGCCCCGCGGCGGCACGCGAGATGGGATGTAGGACGGAGACGGTGGATGCGTCGCGTCGCGGGAGCGTCGATGCTGATCCGGGCGGCGGCCGACACGCATGCGGACGCGGCGTGGCGGGAGGATTTCGCATCGGCCGAGACGCGGCGGTATCGGTCCGAACTCCGTCTGCCGCAGCGTGGTAGGTGCGATGGGACGGGGGAGGCGTTAGATTCGCGGCGGGCCGTTCATCCACCGAAAGACGGGAGATGACGGAGGCTGGCGTGGAATTCGCCGGTCTCGCCCGCCCCGCCCCACCGCGCGACCCCACTACCAGGATACCGATGCGGCTACGGAAGCAGGTTCAGCTCGGCGCGCTGTTCATCGCGGCGGTGGTGGGCTTCGCCGTGGTGGCGTTCGCGCTGGGCCGGATGAAGATGGGGCCGCCGCAGGCGCAGCTGCTGGGCATCTTCAACGAGGTGGGGCAGCTCAAGGTGGGCAACAACGTGGTGTACCGCGGGGTTCACGTGGGCAAGGTGACCGGGATCAGCTTCGCGCGCGGCGGCGGCGGCGTGCTGGTCACGATGGCGGTGCCCACCGGGATGAACATTCCCGTGGACGCGGCGGTGCAGAGCGAGCCCGAGTCGGTGATGGGGCCTTGGCAGGCGCAGATCATCTCGCAGTCGTGGTATCCCGACGCCGAGTACACGCGCACCCGCACCAAGGGCGTGCTGCCCGGCACCACGCTGCCCGACATCGCCAAGCTCACCGCCGCCGCGTCGGCCATGGCGGGCAGCGTCCAGACGATGTCGGCCAACGTGCAGGCCACCTTCACCGAGAAGGCCGCGGCCAAGATCCGCCAGCAGGTGGCCGACGCCGAGAAGACCAGCGACGACCTGAACCGCGCCCTCTCGGTGCGCACCCGCGCGGCCGGCGGCATGACGAACGGCGTGCTGGCGACCAGCGTCCGCATCCGCGCCATGAGCGACTCCATGAAGCTCACGGCGCTGGGCATGCGGGCGGCCCTGGCGTCAGGCAGCACGCGGCAGCTGGTGACCACGGCGCGCCAGGCCAGCGCGCGCATGGTGGCGCT
Organism: Longimicrobiaceae bacterium; assembly: GCA_035696245.1. NCBI lineage: Bacteria > Pseudomonadati > Gemmatimonadota > Longimicrobiia > Longimicrobiales > Longimicrobiaceae > Longimicrobiaceae bacterium. Next base: position 5,497 of record DASRQW010000094.1, read on the forward strand.
CACCGAGGGCATCCGCGCGCGGGCGGCCAGCTTCCCCACGCCTGCCGGGTACGAGGCGAGGCTCGCCGCCATCCAGGCCCGGGCCGAGAGCGCCGGCCGCTCCGTCGAGGCGATGGGTCCGCGCGTGGACAGCGCGGGCGCCATGCTCCAGCGGGCGCGCACGGCCATGGTCTCGCTGGAGCAGGCGCTCCAGAAGATGGATTCCGGCCCGGCGGGCGCGAACGGCATGCTGTCCGACCCGTCGCAGTACGAGAACGCCCTGCGCGCCGCGATCACGCTCCGCCAGACGCTGGACGACATCCAGGCGCATCCGGAGAAGTACCTGGGCAAGAAGCTCTTCTGACCCGCGGGACGGGAGATGCGCGGAGGGCGGCCGGGAGCGATCCCGCCGCCCTTTTTCGCATCCCCCTGCGAAACGTCGTCCCCGGCCACATCCCGGCGGATGCGATGGATGGGCGATTGCGGCGAGCCAACGATTCCGCCGAATATCCGAACCGACGGGACTCACGCGGAGGCGCGGAGACCGCGGAGAACAACTCGCTCCTCCGCCGTTCTCCGCGTCCTCCGCGCCTCCGCGTGAGACGGGGTTCTGGCGGGGCCGCGCGGATCGGGCCGGAGCCTCGGGGGCTCGTCCAGCACTGGCGCGGGCTTCAAGTACGGGACGTGCAGTGGGCGCGGGGCGCGGCCGATCCGGCCGGGGCGAACCACGACCGCTGCGCGGGAGGCGCGAAGATGGACCCACGGATGACCGGCCCGGACGGCGAGGGCGACGAGACGGGGCGCAGGCCCGGCAAGCGCCCCATGCTGGCCGGCGTGGAGGTGCGCGAGGAGGACCTGGAGCCGCAGAAGGGCCTGCACCTCACGGCGGGGGTGGTGCGCGTGGCCTCCATCGTCGTGCTGCTGCTGGCCATCGGGCAGTTCGCGTACTGGTGGGCCAACCGCCCGCCGGAGAACGTGGGCCTGGGCCTGCTGGTGGGCGACACCATCCGCCTGGTCGTGTTCTCGGCGCTCCTGTGGGCCGCGGGCGACGTGGCGGCGCTGCTCATCAAGACGCACTACGACATCCGCGCGGCCCGCATCCTCCTGGCCCGCCAGACGTACATGATGCGCCACATGGGCCGGGCCACCGGCGACCTTCCCGAGCCGGAGCCGGACGGCCACCGCCGCGCCCAGGACGCGACCGCATAGCCGCCCCGCCGTGACGCCGCCGCCCGTGCCACGTCTCCCGCTCCGCAGCCCGCCGGGCGCGGCCGAGCCGGCGCGCCATCCACCGGCGCGGCGGCGTTCCGCGCTGCGGACGGCGATCCGCGCGTTGCCGCCGCTGCTGGCCCTGCTGCTGGTGGCGCCGGGCGCCACGCCGCAGCGCAACCCGTTCGCGGGGCGGCGGCTGTACGTGGACCCCGCCTCGCCCGCGGCGCGGCAGGCGGCAGCGTGGAACCGCTCGCGCCCGGCCGACGCGGCGCGCATGCGCGTGATCGCCGCGCAGCCGCAGGCGAAGTGGATGGGCGACTGGGCCCGCGACGTCCGCCGCGAGGTGGACGGCGTGGTGGGCGCGGCGGCGCGGCAGGGCGCGCTGCCCGTGCTGGTGGCGTACAACATCCCGCACCGGGACTGCGGCCTGTACTCGGCCGGCGGGGCGCGCGACGGCGACGGCTACCGCCGCTGGATCCGCGACTTCGCGGCGGGCATCAACCGACGGCCCGCCGTGGTGATCGTGGAGCCGGACGGGCTGCCCTCGCTGGACTGCCTGCCGCTGCGCCTGCAGGACGAGCGGTACGTGCTCCTGCGCGACGCGGTGCAGACGCTGAAGGCCGCGGGCGCCGCGGTGTACGTGGATGCGGGCAATGCCAACTGGCGCCGGCCGCCGGACATGGCGGGGCGCCTGCGCAAGGCGGGGATCGAGATGGCGGACGGGTTCAGCCTGAACGTATCCAACTTCCACGCCGTGCAGGTGAACGTGACGTACGGCGAGCAGCTGAGCCGGCTGGTGGGCGGCAAGCACTTCGTGGTGGACACCAGCCGCAACGGCCGCGGCAACGCGGTGGAGCGGCAGTGGTGCAACGCGCCGAACCAGGCCCTGGGCCGCGCCCCGACCACGCAGACCGGCAGCGCCCTGGCCGATGCGTTCCTGTGGGTGAAGACGCCCGGCCAGTCCGACGGCACCTGCAACGGCGGCCCCCGCGCCGGCGAGTGGTGGGCAGACTACGCGCTGGAGCTGAGCAAGGCCGCCGAAGCCATCGGAAGCATGCTGCCACACTGAGGATTCCGGGGATTCCTTGTCGCTTCGGGCGGTATGCAACCACCGCTATGGACTGCGGTCGTCCTGGCGGACGAGGCTCCGCGAACCTCGCCCTCCAACGCGTTTCGCTCGCATCCACCAGCGCGATCACTCGCGACCAACCACCCGCCAAGCACCAGCGCATCGGTCGACGCGATCTTCGTCCGAAGGACGACCGCAGTTCCCAGCCGGGCGTTTCCTACGCCCGGCGCGCAGCGGATGAGGCATGGGACAACCGCTGGGTGGCTATTGGCCACCTGAATGCTGTCGGCCAATCCGGTTGGGAAAGGCGGACGAAAGTAGATGTAAAGCGGCGGGGCCGGTCCTGGGTGGACCGGCCCCGCCGTGCATCTCCGGATGTGCCCTGCCCTACCGCGTGGGGATCGTGAAGCTCAGCGCAGTCCCGCGGCGCGACGGTGCGATCGCGACGGTGGGGTGCACCTCCTGGGCGCGCCAGCGGTCGGGGCCGTGGTGGAAGGCGCTGCCGAGAAGGCCGCCAACCACGCCACCCAGCAGCGTGCCGCCGATGGTGCTGCCCGCCCGCGCCGCCCCGCAGACGTACTCGCAGTCCTGGGCCCCGCTGGTCACGGCGAACATCGTCGCGCCGCCGGCCACCGCGCCCGCGACCGCGCCGCGCAGCAAGTAGCTGGGGCGGCCGCGGCTCACCTCCAGCCGCGTGACCTCCGCGCGCGAGACGCGGACGGGTGCGGCGAGGGCGCGCGACTCCAGCACCAGCGCGTCGCCGTGGACCTCCGCCACCTCGGCGACGGTGGCGGTGTCGCCCAGCGACGGCGCGACGATGCGGATGCGGTCGCCCACACGCAGGTCGCGGCCGGTCTGGGCGTGAGCGGGCGAGGCGGCGACCACCGCCGCGAGAAGGAGCACGAGCGAGCCGGAAATTCTGGACATGTCGGGAACGGATCTGCTGGGGCGATGCCCCCGTGGGACTGCGCCGGCACCGCTCAGGTCCGGGCGGGATCCGGCATTGAAGCGGCCGGCCAAGTAGCCGTCCGCGCCGGTACTATGCGCCGAACCCACACACCGAGTCAAGGGTTTCAGTGTCGCTAAATGAATGAACCGCATTCATTTAGGTGATGAATGCGGCTCATTTTTCCGGCGCGGAAACTTCAAGCTTCTAGCGCGCAATGGCTTCGGACGCGCGGTGGGCGGGCAGGTGCACGCCTTCTCGCCACGCCTGCCACAGGTGCGTGAGGAACTGCTTCTGGACCTTGCGCAGGGCGGCCAGGTGGCGCCGCTGGTCGGTCCAGCCGGGGCGGCCGGCCTGGAGCTCGGCGCGCTCGGCGGCGTAGACGCGGCGGTACGGGCCCTCTGCGTCCACGAACGCCAGGCCGATGCGGAAGCAGAGCTCCTTGGCGTCCGCGTCGTACGTGCACGGCTCGCCCTGGCGGGGCTTGGGCTGCGCCACGCGGATCTCGGCGTTGGCGGCGGCGCGCTCCAGCACGCCTTCGCACTGCGCGCGCGACACGAGCGCCACGTGCCCCGGGTCCACCCTCGCCGTCTCGGCCGCCGCCACCTCCAGCCCGCACGTGCGGCAGCGGTACGCCACGCCGCGCACCGTGGCCAGGCCGCAGTACGACCAGAAGTGCGAGGGCGTGGCGGCCTTCTCCAGCTCCAGCCGGCCCAGCAGGCGCGCGAAGAGCATGGGATCGGCGCCCTCCACCGTGCGCAGCCAGTGCCACGCGGGGTGCGCGGCCAGCGAAGCCAGCGCCTCGCGGCGGAGCTGCCCTTCCTCGATGGACATGTTCCGGTACACGCGGCCCAGGAAGGCGAGCGGCCCCAGCGGCTCGCCGTCGTCCACCAGGCGCAGCACGCAGTCGCCGCCGTCGGCAGCCTCCTCGACCTCCACCACGCGGCGGATGCGCACGCCGGTCTCCTCGCGCAGCCGCCGCACCTTCTCGAACGACTCCACCACCATGCCCAGCGACGCGGGCGTGCCGTCGCCCGGAGCGATGGAGCGGATGGGCGCGTCGTCCGGCTCGGCGGCGAGCGGGGTGCGGGCCGGGAAGGTGGGGGCCGCGTGGGCGCGCATGCGGGCGGCGATGGCGCGGGCGTTGGGCTTGAGGACTCGCATGGCTGTGCTCCGTGGCGTCGAATCGGGGTGACGGCGGTGGATCGGGTGCTGCGTGCTGCGGCCTGCGACTGCGCGATGAACGGACTGCTTGGATCGAGTGGATCTAAAGTCTCCTCCGCGACTTCTGCCGATTCCCGCTGTGATCGGTAGATGCGTATTGGGCGTCCTGCCTCAGCGCTCCGCCGTTCCCGCCACGCATCCGTCGGATGATCCGCGGACCTGCTTCGTTCGATTCCGAGCTGAATTGATATCGATCGATTTTCATCGTCCTGCGTCTAGCTCGCATCGCCTGCGAAACGTCGGATCGGCAGATGTGCATCTCACGACCTTCGTCATTCTTCACACATCTCCCGACGTCAGATCATCGTCCGCCGCACATCTCCCGAGACGTTTGGACCGGCGGCGGATGCGCATCTTCGCAGACGGCTGGGCGCCGGTGGATCCGCATCTCCCGGCCGTGCGTGCGCCGGGAGATGCGGGGGCTTTCGGGAGATGCGAGGCGGCCGCCCCGCATCTCCCGAACGTCCCGCCGTTCAGACGGCCCGCTGCGCCCGAGACGTCAGGCGTTGCGGTCGATGCAGCCCGTCTGCGCGTTGGGGTTGCCGCTCTCCTCGAACGGCACCGGCAGGTTCACGTCGGTCCCGTAGTTCTCGCCGTTGGCGGTGAACCCGGTGGGGAACACCTGGTCCTGCGTGCGCCCGTACTGGCGGATCAGGCGGCGCAGGTCGCTCAGGCGGGTGGCCGTGAGCCACAGCGAGAAGGCGCGCTCGCGGAAGAGCAGGTCCACCTTGCTGGCCGTGGTGGCGCCCGCGTCTGCCGCGGTGAGCGCCGGCAGCGTGGGGCTGAGCGCCGCCCGCGCCGCGTTCAGCTTGCCCACGAAGCCCGCCACGTCCGCCGGGTTGGCCTGCAGCGCCGCCTCGGCCTCGATGTAGCGCGCCTCGTAGCCCGACCCCAGCACCACGGGCGAGCCGCGGCCGGCGTACTTGAGCTGCTTGAAGTGCGGCCCGCCCAGCGCCGACGGCGACGCGCTGGCCGCCTGCGGGGTGCGCGAGTCGCCCGCGGTGCGGTACGGCAGGCCGCGGTGCACCGTGCCCTCCAGGTCGGCGGCGCTGAAGCGCTCCTCCTCGTTGACCAGCTGCTCCACGGCGTTGTAGGTGCCCTGCGTGGTGGCGTTGTAGTCCACCACGTAGCGGAAGCCAGACGGCACCAGCGCCGCCTCGGCCGCGGCGGCGGCGAACTGGCCGCGGTCCAGCAGCACCCTCGCCCTGCCCAGGTGCGACAGGGTCTTCTGCGCCGCGCTGCCGGTGAGGGCGAGCGAGGCGTCGAACTTGGCGAGGGCCGAGTCCAGCACCTCGGCCGTGGTAAGCGGGGCGCCGAACTGGATGGGCCCGCTCACCGGGATGGTGCTGAAGGGCACGCCCGAGCAGTAGTTCTCGGCCAGCATCAGCTCGGCGTAGCCCGCCACGTTCAGCAGCTCGGCGTGCTCGGCACTGCCGCTGCGGCTGGTGGAGGCGTACAGGTCGGCCGCGTTGTTCGCCTCGGCGCGGGCCTGCTGCAGCAGCGTGAACGAGAACAGGTTGCTGTTGTTCACGTCGTGGATGGCGCGCCGGTCGATCTCGCGCCGGTCGTCGAAGTTGTCGCTGCTGACGAACTCGTCGGCCAGCAGGCCCGTGGTCACGATCAGGCCCTGGTTGGCGTTCTGCACCCCGCCCAGCGCGGTGGCCAGGCGCGCCTTGGCCCCGGCGTAGGCGTTGATGAGGTTGAGGGTGTCGCGCGCCACGCCGGGCGTGACGGTGAACGGGTCCTTCACCTCGAGCGTCTTGTCGAGGTTGCAGGCGGCCAGCGGGAGCGCCAGGGCCAGCAGCCCCGCGGCCCGCCGGGGGAGGAGCCCGGGGCTCCTCCCTCCGCGATGTGGATGTCTGTGCATGTGTCTACCGCCTCTCGTGTGTATGTCGTGGCTCGTTCCAGATCCGCGCGGACCGTGTGAGCATCGGACGAAAGCTCATCCGCAACCCACGAGGGGTCACCCTCGGCCGATGCTCACGGTACGTCTACCGGATCCGGCTCAGAAGTTCACGTCGATGCGCGCGGTGATGGCGCGCGTCGGGGGCAGCGTGAAGTCGTCGGCGGTGTTGAAGTTGGACTGGCCGCCGTAGTTGACCTCGGGGTCGAAGCCCGTGTACTTGGTCCACGTGTGCAGGTTGCGCCCGGCCAGGGTGAAGCTGAGGCCCTGCGCCGGCAGGTGCAGCGAGCGGTTCAGCGACTGCGGGCTGGTGAGGCTCACCGACACCTCGCGCAGCTTCCAGAACGTCGCGTCCTCGTAGTAGCCCGCCGCCGTGCCGAAGAAGCGGCGCGCCTGGATGGCGGCCTGCTGCTCGAGCGTGGCCGCGCCGGGCACCTGGCGCACCTCGCTGAAGCCCAGCGTGTTGCTGGTCTCGCGGTTGATGGCGGTGAAGTTCAGCAGCTTCTGGCCGCCCTTGTAGTCCAGCAGGCCGCTGAGGCGGATGAACCTCGCCAGGCGCACGTCGGCGCTGAACGACGCCTCGCGCTTGGGGAACGGCGAGCCGAAGTACGTGCTGCCCGTCACCGGGTCGGTCTGCTGGTCGTTGGGCAGCAGCTGCACCTCGGACTGCTGGATCAGGCCGTCGTGGTTGGCGTCGCCGAAGGTGTACGCCGGCTGCCAGTAGCCGCCCAGCGCGAAGCCCACCTGGTGGCGCTGCGTGTTCGCGCCCAGCCCGAAGATGATGGGCGTGATGCTCGTGTCGCCGAACGTGAGCAGCTTGTTGCTGTTGGTGCTGTAGTTGACGTTGAAGTCCACGCCCACCCGGTCGCGCTTGATGGCCTCGGCCCGCAGCGCCAGCTCGGTGCCGATGTTCTGCACGCTGCCCAGGTTGAAGAACTGCGCGCCCGGCCCGCCCACCGACGGCGGCAGCGGACGGCTGATCAGCGCGTCGTGCGAGCGCTTGTCGTAGTGCGTGGCCTCCAGCGTGAGCCGGTCGTTCAGGAAGCCCAGGTCGGCCCCGAACTCGAACTCGCGGGTCACCTCGGGCCGCAGGTCCGGGTTGCCGGCGTTGCTCACCACGAAGCCCGGCACCACGTTCGTGCCCAGGGCCGAGTTGACGGTGGCGTACGTGCGCACGGCGCTCAGCCGGCCGGGACGCAGGCCCGACTTGCCGTAGGCCGCGCGCAGGCGGAGGTTGCTGATGGCGTCGATCTTCGGGAAGAACGGCTCCTCGTTGACCACCCACGAGGCCGTGAGCGACGGGTACGTCACGAAGCCGATGTTCTGGCCGAACGCGCTGTTCTGGTCGCCGCGCAGGCCGGCCGTCACGAACAGGCGGTCGTTGAGCGCCAGCTGCTCGGTCGCGTAGGCGCCGAAGAGCTTGTTGGGCGCCACGCCCTCGGCCACGCTGCCGGGCACCAGCGCGTTGCGGGTGCCGGGGGCGATCACCTCGGCCTCGCCGTAGGTGAAGTTGTAGTCGCTGGTCGTGTACTGGACGCCGCCCGACGTGGTGGAGATCAGGCTGCCCGTGAGGCCCTTGGTGGCCGTGGCGCCCAGGTTGGAGGTGAAGGTGTTGGTGTTGTCGCGAAGCTGCTCGCGGAAGCCGTCCACGAAGGCGCCCACGGTGCCGGGGGCTACGAAGCTGCCCTCGAAGCGGTTGCTCACGTCCACGCCCACGGTGCCGTTGACCGACAGCCAGCCCAGGGGACGGAAGTCGGCGTTGGCGCTGCCGGTGAAGCGGTTCAGCTGCTCGCGGTTCTCCCAGGCGATGAGGCTGAACGCCGTGGTGGGCGGACGGTAGCCGCCGCCGCGCGCGATGTTGCCCGGCGAGGGATCACCGAGCAGGCCGTTGAGCACGGGCCCGGACGCGCTGTTGTCGGCCTGCGGCAGCTCGATGTTGCTCTGCACGAAGCCGGTGTTGGCGGTCAGGCGCAGCTTGGAGCCTACCTGGCCGGTGAGGTTCGCGCGCACGTTGGTGCGCGAGATGTGGTTGGGGTGCTGCACGCCCACGCCGTGCTCGTTCTCGCCGGACACGAAGTACGTGGCGTTCTCGCTGCCGCCGCTCACGCTGGCGCCCAGGTTGGTCACGTTCCCCGTCTGGAAGGGCGTCAGCGAGCTGCGCAGCGGGTTGAAGCTGTACAGCGAGTCCACCGCCACGCAGGTGCCCGCCGCCCGCGCCGCGAAGTCGCAGTTGCGGTTCTTCGCGCCGCTGGTCGTGTGGCCGATGGCGCGGAAGTTCGCCGGGATGGTCGCCGTCTGCTTCTGCGTGCCGAACTCCGTGTGGGCACGCACCGTGGGATGCCCCGCGCGGCCGCGCTTGGTCGTGACCTGGATCACGCCGTTCGCCGCGGCCGTCCCGTACAGCGCCGCGGCCGCCGGGCCCTTCAGGACCTCGACGTTCTCGATGTCCTCGGGGTTGATGTCCTCGAAGCGCGACGTGCTCTGCCCGCCGGTGAAGAGGCCGGACGAGTTGGACTCGTTGTCCACGCGCACGCCGTCGATGATGAGCAGCGGGTCGTTGGCCAGCGACACCGAGTTGTTGCCGCGGATGCGGATGCGGGCGCCGGCGCCGAGCTGGCCGGAGCTGGGGAGCACGACCACGCCCGGGGCGCGGCCCTGCACCAGCTGGCTGAAGCTCTGCACCGCCGCCATCTCCACGTTCGCGGTGGACACCGTCGCCACCGAGTTGCCCAGCTCGCGGCGGCGGGCGGCCTCGCCGCTCGCCTGCACGACCAGCACGTCGAGGCCGATGGTGCTGCTGGCGAGCTCGAAGTTTGCCGTCGCCGTCTGCCCCGCGGCCACGGCCACGGCGCGGCTGCCGCCGGAGTAGCCCAGGCGCGCCACGCGCACCTCGGCACGGCCCGCGGGCACGCCGCGGATGGTGTACAGCCCGTCCGGCCCGGTACGCCCCTGCAGCGCGGTCCCGGCCACGATCACCTGCACGTTCGCCAGCGGCTGCTTGCTGGCGGCGTCGCTCACGCGGCCCGTCACGGTGCCGCCCGCCTGCGCCGCGAGCTGCACCGGCGCCAGCAGCGCCAGCGCGAGCGCGCACAACCAACCAGTCGTCTTCCTCATGTGGTCTCCCTGGGTTCAGTTCCGGCTCTTGTGCCGGGCCGGCGGGTGGCCGGCCGCGGCAGCGTTCCAACGGGGCACGATGGGTGGCGCCTCCATGTGATCGGTTCGCGCGGTGGTCCGCCGTTCGGCGCGGCGGGCGAGACGCTGCGCATCTCCGCGCTCCGGGACCGGAGCGGGGCGTTCTCGCTGCATGGGATCTAATCGCTCCCGCGCGCCAGCCATATCACGAGGGGACGAACCGCAGCACCGCGGGGCGAACCGCACGAACGCGGGACGAACGGCGGACGCTTTCGGAGCGGATTAGCAGGGTTTCGGGGGTGCGCGGTCGGGAACGGAAGGAGGAGATGCGGAGCGGTGAGGTGGTCGAGGCGGAGGGGGGCCCCCTCCCCCAGCCCCTCCCCCAAAACTGCCTGGGGGAGGGTAGCTATCTCACGGTGGAAGCGAGGTTTGCGTGTTTTCGGGCAGCCTTCGAAGCAGGTGCTTACCACCAGCCCGCGATCAAGCCAAAGCGCGCGCTAAACCTTTCCGCCACAAGCAGTTCTCCCCTCTTCCGCTTGCGGGGGAGGGGCCGGGGGAGGGGGCACCCCTTTCCGCCGCGACACGGCCCCGGAAACGAACGACCCTCCCCCGGCGCGGTGCCGGAGGAGGGCCGTCAAACTTCCTGGAGTGACGCTGTTTCGTCGATCAGTTCCAGGGCTTGAGGACGACCTTGATGCAGCCGTCCTTCTTGTCGCGGAAGGTCTTGTACATCTCCGGGGCCTTCTCGATGGGCACCGTATGCGTGACCACGAACGACGGGTCGATCTCGCCGGTCTCCACGCGCTTGAGCAGCGGCTCCAGGTAACGCTGCACGTGGGTCTGGCCCATCTTGAAGGTCAGGCCCTTGTTCATGGCGGCGCCCAGCGGGAACTTGTCGACCATGCCCACGTAAACGCCGGGTATGGAGACGGTGCCGCCCTTGCGGCACACCATGATGCACTCGCGGATCACGTGCGCGCGGTCGGTCTCCATCATCAGCGCCGTCTTGACCTTGTCGTAGACCGCGTCCACGCTGCCCGCGCCGTGCGCCTCGCAGCCCACCGCGTCGATGCAGCGGTCCGGCCCGCGCCCGCCCGTCATCTCCAGAAGCCGCGCCGACACGGACTCGTTCGCGGCGTCGATGATCTCCGCGCGGCCGTGCGTGCGCGCCATCTGCAGCCGCTCGGGGACGCGGTCGATGGCGATCACGCGGCCGGCGCCCAGCATCCATGCGCTCTGGATGGTGAACTGGCCCACGGGCCCGCATCCCCAGACCGCCACCGTGTCGCCCGGCTCGATCTGGGCGTTCTCCGCCGCCATGTAGCCGGTGGGGAAGATGTCGGAGAGGAAGAGGACCTGCTCGTCTGCCAGGTCCGATTCCACGCGCAGCGGGCCCACGTCGGCGAAGGGCACGCGCAGGTACTGCGCCTGGCCGCCCGCGAAGCCGCCCAGCATGTGCGAGTAGCCGAACAGGCCCGCGGGCGAGTGCCCCATCATCCCCGCGGCGATCTCGGGGTTGCGGTTGGAGCGGTCGCACAGCGAATACAGCGTCTTCTCGCAGAACCAGCAGGTGCCGCACGAGATGGTGAACGGCACCACCACGCGGTCGCCCTTCTTCAGCCGCTTCACGTCGCGGCCCACCTCCTCCACGATGCCCATGGGCTCGTGGCCCACGATGTCGCCCGCCTCCATGGTGGGCACGAAGCCGTCGTACAGGTGCAGGTCCGAGCCGCAGATGGCGGTGGAGGTGATGCGGACGATCGCGTCGGTCTGGTCCACGATGGACGGGTCCGGCACGTTGTCGCACCGCATGTCTTCCTTGCCGTGCCAGCAGATTGCCTTCATCCCACATCCCCCAGGTCCGTAGGTTCCGGGGCCGCGCACCGACGCGCCGCGCCTTCCGCGGCGGCCGCGTGCCCCGCCGCGCTCAGTGCTGCTTGCCGCCGGAGAGCTGCCGCGCGCAGATCACGTCCAGCAGCGTGACGCCCGCCACGGCGGCGATGGCGCCGGCCACGTTGCCGCGCTTGTCGTTGTCGTCGAGCGCCGCAGCCAGCGTCGCCAGGTCCAGCGCGTCGCCCGCCACCCGCGCCCACAGCCACCCGGCCGGCTTGCGGCCGGAGAGGATGCCCACGCCCGCGGCCAGCTCGCGCAGCCCGTAGAAGCGGATCAAGCTCTCCTTGCCCTCCATCCCCAGCGCCTCGCAGAGCTGGTCCGGCGCCAGCACCTCGGCCAGCCCCAGGCCGATGCTGAACCACCCCAGGCCACGCGCCAGCGTCTCGCCGTCGTCGATGCGGCGGTCGGTGCCCACGTCCCAGCCCGGCCGCGGCGCGGGGTTGGGGATGCCCGTGGGCAGGCCGGGCCTGTAAGCCGCGGGCCGTGCGTCCGTCGTAGCTTGCATGCCGCCTCCTTCACCGTTCTGATCCGGTCGACGCCGGCCCCTTCGCCGGCCTCAGGAACGCCGTCCGGGTTAGCACGGCGGGGACCCCGAGGGTAGCAAGAGGCCCTTCCCATCCACGGGCTGTTACGCGCCAAAACGGCGTATCGGCAACGGGTTGACGACGACGGAACGTCCGTGCGCGGCACGGAGCGGAACCTGCGATCATACAAGGCGCTCGGGAGATGCGCGGCGGCGGCACGTCTCCGCCCTCGCATCTCCCGGCCGCCCGCCCCCCCCGCATCTCCGCGGATGCGCGGCAGTCCGAGGCAAGGTCCACCCGCCCCCGGTCGTCATGCGCGGAGGACGCCGATGCGCGAAATCCCAAGCCTCGGTCGGATGGCCGAGACTTGGGCAGGGAACCGATGAAGCCGCGTCGATGACTGCGCAAAATCCCCATCGAGGACTACGGCAGATGCTGGTCGAGGGATGCTGCTACTCGCGCCCCGGCCTCCGCGTCATGCGGAAGGTGCCGGAGGCTGCGGCGCCGCGGCCGGACGCATGCCACCAGCGGCGGGCGATGGAGTCGCCCGCGAGGTGGCCGGCGGCGGTGAGGCCCGCCGCGTCGCCGTCGGGCTGGAACGCGAGCTCGGCGGAGTCGCGCGTGACCAGCGCGACCGCGATCTCGGGCACGCGGCCCGCCACGCGCGGATCGAAGCCGAACGGGGAGAAGTCCGCCGCGAAGGTGCCGTAGTCCGCCGGGGCGGCGGAGAGGCCTGCCGCGCCGCGCAGCCAGCGGTTCTCCAGCAGCACCACGTCCGCCGCGACCGTGCGGGGCCGCGCATCTCCCGATTGCCCCGCCGCCCCGTCGAGCGTGAAGGTGGCGCGCCACCGCCCCGCCAGCACGTGGGCGGTGCGGCCGTCGCGCTCGTCCACGCTGCCGGAGCAGCCGGCGCCCGCCAGCAACGCGAGGGCGAGCACCGGCCCCGCAATCCGCAACGTCATGGCGTTCCTCCGTTTGCCTGGGCGTCGCACCCGCCGCGGTGAGGTCGCGGCCCGGCGCGCAGGCCCGTGCCCTGCGGCCTCGTTCCGACGCGCTACATCGCCTGGCCGCCGTTCATCGCCCGGATGGGGAGCATCATGGTGTTGATGCCCTCGAACTGGAGGCGGCGCTGGAGCTGGTCGGCCGTGTTGTTGTGCAGGATGCGGTAGAACCAGCCCTCGCGCAGGAAGATCAGCTTGCCCATGAAGAACAGCGAGCGCGGATATTCCCGGGCGATGGCGCGGCACAGCGTCTCTGCCGCGGCCACGGCCTCGGTGCCCATCTCCATGCGCGAGCCGGCGCGCAGGCCCAGCTTGCGCGCCAGCTCCACGTACCGCGCGAGCGACTCCGCCGTGCGCTCGCGGATGCGGTCCACCTCGTCCACGCCCTTCATTGCCGCCGCGTCCACCACGCCCACCGAGACGAAGACGAAGTTCTCGAAGTGGTTGGGGAAGAGCCGCTGCACGGACAGCAGCGCGTGGATTCCCAGCCCGCCGTAGCCGCCCACCAGCATCACCGCGGTCGGCTTCCCGGGGTCCAGCGGCGCCGGGTCCGGCGCGTCCGCCGCGGGCAGGCTGCTCATCACGTCGTCGAGCTGCCGGAAGCCCTCGCGCACGCGGTCGTAGTGGCGCCGGACGGCGAGGCAGACGGCGACCAGCGCGCCGGTGACCGCCACCGTCACCCATCCCCCCAGCTCGAACTTCTCGTACAGCACGCCCGCCAAGATGCCGGAGCAGAGGGCGAACGCCAGCAGGTGGATGCCCAGCCCGCGCTTGCGCCCTTCGCGGCCCTTCTCGCGGATCCAGTATCGCACCATCCCCGCCTGCGAGAGGCTGAAGGTGACGAAGACGTTGATGGAGTACATCGTCACCAGCGTGGTGATGTCGCCGCGCGTGTAGAAGAGCGTGGCGAGCGCGGCGCCGCCCATCAGCAGCACGCCGTCCTGCGCGGTGAGCCGGTCGCTGAGCTGCGCGAACCGGTGCGGCATCCAGCTGTCGATGGCCATGTTGCTCATCACCCGCGGCCCGTCGATGAAGCCCGCCTGCGCGGCCACGAAGAGCAGCGCCGCCTCCATCGCCAGCGTGAACGCCACGAAGCCGTGCCCCAGGCCGCCCCAGCGCGCCGTGAATCGCTCCAGCAGCACCGCGTTCATCGTCTTCCCGGGCTCCGGCCGCACGTGGAAGAGCAGGTACAGCAGCAGGATGCCTCCCGCCGTGGCCGCGAGCGAAACCGCCATGAGCAGCATCGTTCGCGTGGCCGTCTTCACCTTCGGCTCGCGCATGATCTGCAGGCCGTTGGAGACCGCCTCGATGCCCGTGTACGTGCCGGCGCCCATGGAGTACGCGCGGACGAAGACGGCGAAGAGGCCCAGCGCGCCCAGCGTCCCCAGGCCGTGGCGGAAGCCGGCCGTGACCTCGTGCGCGACGCGGGGCACCTCGCCAGCGTGCGTCGCCAGGCCGCCGGCGATGAGGACGGCATGCGTAACGAGGAAGAGCGCGAAGATGGGCGCGAGCACGGA
>DASRQW010000095.1 GCA_035696245.1 Longimicrobiaceae bacterium
GGTCGACGCGGGCGGCGCGGCGGGCGGGGAGCGAGGCGACCAGGGCCGCGACGCCGCTCACGAGCACCGCGGCCGCGGCGAAGCTCACCGCATCGCCCGGCTCGATGCCGAAAAACATGCTCGTGGCGAGGCGCGTGGTCGCCGCCGCCGCGACGAGCCCGACCACCACTCCGACGGCGGCGGCACCGCCCACGTCGCGCAGCACCAGCGCGTGCACCCGCCCGGCACCGGCGCCGAGGGCGATACGGATGCCGATCTCGCGCGTCCGCTGCTGCACCGTATAGGTGAGCACGCCGAAGAGCCCGACCGCGGCGAGCAGCAGCGCCAGCGCGGCGAAGGTGGTGAGCAGCAGCGTCTGGAAGCGCTGGTCCGCCAGGCCGTGTGCCATCGCCTCGCGTAGCGTGGACGCCTCGCGCACTGCCACCTGCGGGTCCGCGCTGCGCACCAGCGAGCGCAGCCCGGCCGCCAGCGCGCCCGCATCCCCGCGCGTGTGGGCGACGACGACGACCTGGCCCTGCGAGAGCTGCGGCGCCCCCAGCGGCGAGTACATCTGCATCCGCTTGGCGAGGAAGTGCGTGCCGGGTCCCTTCACGTCGCCAACGACGCCGACCACGGTGCTCCATTCGTCCTTGGGCGCCAGCCGGAAGCGCGTGCCCACCGCGCTGCCGCCGGGCGCCAGCCGCCGCGCCAGGCTCTCGCCGATCACGGCGACCTTGGCGCCGGACGCGCGCTCCGCGTCCGTGAAGCCGCGGCCCTGGCGCAGTGGCACGCCCACGGTGGCGAAGTACTCCGGGCCCACCCAGTCGGTGGAGAGGAGCTGGCCCTCCAGCGGGTTGCCCGCACGGCCCTCCACCTCCGCCTGCCCCAGCACGATCCCGAACTCCGCCGGCATCAACACCGACAGCGTGGCCGAGGTCACGCCCGGCAGCCGCTCCGCGCGCTCCCGCACCTCCTGCGCGAAGGCGTAGCGCGCGGCGGGGCTGGAGTAGCGGTTGGGCGGCAGCGTCACGCTCGCCGCAGCCACGCCGTCCACGCGCACGCCGGGCTCCTGCGCGCCCAGGCGGGCCAGGCTGCGCAGGAGCAGTCCGGCGCCCACCACCAGCACCACCGAGAGCGCCACCTCCAGCCCCACCATCCCGCCGCGGAGCCGCGCGTCGCGCCGGCTGCCGCCCAGGCCCGCGGGGCTGCCGCCCAAGGCCACCGCCGGGTCCACGCGAGCGCCCCGCAGCGCCGGCAGCAGGCCGAAGAGCAACCCGGTGAGCGCGCTCACGCCCGCGGTGAACAGCAGCACGCGCCCGTTCAGCGGCACGCCCTCCAGCGTGGACAGCGCCTCGGGGCGAAGGCCCACCAGCGCGTCCACCCCCCAGCGCGCCAGCAGCAGCCCGGCAGTGCCGCCCGCCGCGGCGATCAGCAGCCCTTCCACCAGGAGCTGGCGGACCAGCGCGCCGCGGCCGGCGCCCAGCGACGTGCGGATCGCCATCTCCCGTCCCCGCGCCGCCGTGCGGGCCAGGAAGAGGTGCGCCACGTTCGCGCAGGCGATGAGCAGCACCAGCCCCACGGCGCCCATCAGCACCAGCAGGCCCGTGTGCACGCCGTCGTCCAGGAAGTCGGTGGGGCGCATGAGCTGCGCGTCCCACTTGTGGCCCGGCATCAGCCCGTCCGGCACCTGCGCCGCGATGCCGGCCAGCTCGCGCTGCGCCGCCTCGGGCGTCACGCCTTCGCGCAGGCGGGCGACCATGCTCACGGTGCGCGGGCCGGGGCCCTGCAGCGAGAGCGGCATCCACACCTCGGTGCGGCCGCCCAGGTCGGACTCCTCCAGCTCGCGCGGCATCACACCGACAACCGTGTACGGCTTGCCGTCCAGCTGCAGCGTGGCGCCCGCCACGTCCGCCCGCCCGCCGAAGCGCCGCTGCCACGTACCGTAGCTCAGCAGCGCCACGGGCTCACCGCGCGCCGCCTCGTCTGCCGTGAACATGCGGCCGGCGGCGGGGGCTACGCCCAGGAAGCGCAGGAAACCGGGGCCCACCGACGTGCCGGGGACCACGGCCGCCTCGCCGCTGCCGCCCAGGAAGACCTCGCGGCTGTCGTACGTCTCCGCGCCCTCCAGCGAGCGGGCGCGGGTGCGCCACGCCTCCGCCACGGGAGCGGTGGGGCCCACGCTCAGGCCGATTGCGGGGTCGCTCAGCCACACGTACGCCATGCGCCCGCTGTCGCGGAAGGGCAGCGGCTGGAGCAGCAGGCGGTTGACCACGCTGAAGATGGCGGTGTTCACCGCGATCCCCAGCGCCAGCGTGAGCACGGCGGTGAGCACGAAGGCCGGCGAGCGGCTCAGCGAGCGCACGGCGTAGCGCAGGTCGTTCAGCAGGGCGTCCATCGTAGGCTTCTCGGGGGAAGGTCGGTTGATTCGGGTGATGCAGACGATCGGTAGATGCGTCGCGGCTCGGGCGTCGGCACGAACCTCATCTGCCGACTCGATGCGCACCCGCCGATATGGGTTCCATCGACGCGAGATACGCCGCCGCGGACGAGATGCGCGTCGGGCTGCGCGATGCGGCCCAAGGATGCGCGGCCCCGCATCTCCCAAAGCTGCTGGGAGATGCGGAGCGGACGACGTCTTCAGGCCGTCGCGGCGGGCTGCTGCTGGTTGACGACCCAGCCGTCGGCCAGCTCGATCACGCGGTTGCCGTACGCCGAGTTCACGTCGCTGTGCGTGACCTGGATGATGGTGGTGCCCTCGCGGTTCAGCTTCTGGAACAGCTCCATGATCTCGCGGCCCTGCGACGAGTGCAGGTTGCCCGTGGGCTCGTCCGCCAGCAGCACCTTGGGGTTTGCGATCACGGCGCGGGCCACGCCCACCAGCTGCTGCTGGCCGCCGCTGAGCTGGCTGGGGAACAGGTCCTTCTTGCCCACCATGTGGAAGCGGTCCAGCACGTCGGCCACCATGGCCTCGCGCTCCTTCTTCTTGATGTCGCGGTACGAGAGCGGTACGTCCAGGTTCTCCTGCACCGTCAGATGGTCGAGCAGGTGGTACTGCTGGAAGACGAAGCCGATGTTCAGCTTGTTCAGCGCGTTGCGTTCCTTGGGGCTCATGCGGTGCACGGGCTGGCCCAGAAAGTGGAATTCGCCCGCCCACGCCCCGTCGAACATCCCCAGGATGCCCAGCAGCGTGCTCTTCCCCGCACCGGACGGGCCCATGATGGACACGAACTCGCCCTGCTCGATGTCCAGGTCCACGTTGCGCAGCACGTACGTCTTGCCGTGGCCGGCGGGATACGACTTCTCGACGCTTCTCAGGCGGATCATGGGAAGGCTTTCGGTCGGGAGATGGAGGGCGGGCCCGCTCCCCCGCCATCTGTGGCTTCACGGGAGATGCGCGGCCGCTGTCGTCTTCGTGGAGTTTCGCCGCGCGGTCGGAGATTTCGGGCTCCGCGCGCTTACGCGTGGGCTCTCTCAAAGCCAGAGCCGTGCCCTGGTCGGCCGAAACGCATGCGCATGCAATCCAACGACTTGGGACGGGCGATGCAACCGCACGCCGCCACCTGTTGTTCGCTGCTGGG
>DASRQW010000096.1 GCA_035696245.1 Longimicrobiaceae bacterium
TCCCCACCATGGCCATCCGCCGCTGCCTGGAGATGGGGGGCATCACCGGGGCGCAGATCGACCACGTGGCCGTGAGCCGCGACCCGCGCGCCAACCTGCTGCGCAAGGCGATGTACGCCATCCGCCGCCGCCCCTCTCCCAAGCTGGTGAGCGACCGCGTGCGCAACTCGCGCCGCGTCGGCGACATGTCCGGCCCGCTCGCCGACGCGCTGGGTGTGCCGGTAGCCGCGCTGCCCAAGCTGCACCACGTGGAGCACCACCCCGCGCACCTCGCGAGCGCCTTCTTCGTCTCGCCCTTCGAGAGCGCGGCGGTGTGCGCCATCGACGGCTTCGGCGACTTCGTGAGCACTTCGATGGCGTTGGGCGAGGGCAACCGGCTGCGCGTGCTGGACAAGGTGTACTTCCCCCACTCGCTGGGCATGATGTACACGGCGGTCACGCAGTACCTGGGCTTCCCGCACTTCGGCGACGAGTTCAAGGTCATGGGCCTGGCGCCGTACGGGAAGCCGGTGCACACCGAGGAACTGCGCAACCTGATCACGCTGAAGGACGGCGGGAAGTTCGAGCTGGACCTCTCCTTCTTCCGCCACTGGAACGAGGGCGTGGAGATGGAGTGGGAGGAAGGCTATCCCACCCTGGGCCGCGTCTTCACGCCCAAGCTCGAGGAGCTTCTCGGCGCCGCCCGCCAGCCGAACGATCCGCTGCTGCCGCGCCACGAGGACATGGCCCACTCGCTCCAGGCGGTGTACGAGGAGTGCGCCTTCCACGTGCTCAACGGCCTGTGGGAGAAGGCGAGCAATCCGCGGCTTTGCATGGCTGGGGGATGCGCGATGAACAGCGTGGCGAACGGGAAGATCCGCGCCAACACGCCCTTCACCGAGGTGTACGTGCAGCCCGCGTCCGGCGACAACGGCACCGCGCTGGGCGCCGCGTACCACGTGTGGAACCAGGTGCTGGACCAGCCCCGCGGCTTCGTGATGGAGCACGGCTACTGGGGCACCTCGTACCCGCAGGCGGACGTGACGCCGGCCGTGGCCGCGCGCGACGACGGCGAGTGGGAGTACACGTGGGAGCGCCACGACGGCGAGGAGGCGGTGTGCCGCGAGACGGCGAAGCTGATCGCCGACGGCAACGTGGTGGGCTGGTACCAGGGGCGGATGGAGTGGGGCGCCCGCGCGCTGGGCAACCGCAGCATCGTGGCCGACCCGCGCCGCGGCGACATGCGCGACCTGATCAACACCAAGATCAAGTTCCGCGAGAAGTTCCGCCCCTTCGCCCCGTCCATCGCCGAGGAGGCGCTGGACGATTATTTCGTGGGCGGCGCGGCAGACCCGTTCATGCAGCAGGTCTACCCCGTACGCGAGGACAAGCGCGCGGTGCTGCCCGCCATCACCCACGTGGACGGCACGGGACGGCTCCAGACGGTGAGCGCGAGCACCAACCCGCGCTACTACCGGCTCATCAAGGAGTTCGAGAAGCTGACGGGCGTGCCGGTGGTGCTCAACACGAGCTTCAACGAGAACGAGCCCATCGTCGACACGCCGCAGCAGGCGCTGGACTGCTTCTTCCGCACGCGGATGGACGTGATCGTGGTCAACGACACCATCATCCGCCGCCGCCCCGCGCAGGCGTCCGCCGCGGCGGCGTCCGCGCCCGAGGCCGATCGCGCGGGAGCGGCGTAGCGTGGGCTGGACGCCGCGGGCGGTCTTCCTCAACCGCTTCTACTGGCCGGACGTAGCCGCCACGGGGCAGATGCTGGCGGACCTGGCCGAGGACCTGGCCGCGCGCGGATGGAAGGTCACCGTCGTCACCAGCCGCGGCGTCTACGCGGACGCGGACGCCTCGCATTCCGCGCGCGAGACGCACAACGGAGTGGACGTCGTCCGCGTGGCGACCACGCGGTTCGGGCGAGGGACGATCGTGGGGCGGATCGGCGACTACCTGTC
>DASRQW010000097.1 GCA_035696245.1 Longimicrobiaceae bacterium
CGCGAACAGCGCCTGGACCCGCAGCGCCATCCGCTCCTCGAGCGAGTAGTCGCCCGCCACGAAGTGCTCCAGCGCGTCCTCCAGCTCCTCCGGCGCGGCGGAGGTCAGGAACCCGAGGTGGCCCAGGTTGACGCCCAGCACGGGCACGCTGCCGAACGCGACGCGGCGCGCCCCGCGCAGCAGCGTGCCGTCGCCGCCCAGCGTGACCAGGAGGTCCAGCGAGCCGCAGACGTCCGGCGTCAGGTCCGCGCGGCCGGGGGCCAGGCCGTGCAGCGCTTCCTCCAGGAACGGCGTGGCGCCGTGGCGGTCGGCGAACGCGAGCACCCGCGCCAGCGCCTCCTCGAGGGGCGCGTAGCGCGGGTGGCCTACGACTCCGATGCGCAGGGGGGCGGCCTCAGGCACTCTCCAGCAGGGGCTGGAGGACCGGCCTGCCCAGCAGCCGCCGCGCGCGCGCGGCGATCCCCTGCGGCGTGAGGCCCAGCTCGGCCAGCAGCTCGGCGCGCTCGCCGTGCTCCACGAACCCGTCGGGCATGCCCATCGACGCGCCGCGGACCCCCGGCCACTCCTCGGCGATGCGGGCGCGGACGAACGTGCCGAAGCCGTTCACCACCGTCCCCTCCTCCACCGTCAGCACGTGGCCGTGCGCGGGAAAGAGCTTTGCCAGCGCGGCCTCGTCCAGCGGCTTGATGAAGCGGCAGTTGACCACCGTGGCGCTCACGCCCTCGCGCGCCAGCTCCTCGGCCGCGGCGAGCGCGGGGAGCACCATCGTCCCGGTGGCGAGGAGGGCCAGGTCGCGGCCGGAGCGCAGCGTCTCCCACGTGCCGTACTCCACCGGCGGGATCTCGAGCGGCGGCTTGGGCGCGGCGGGCACCGTGTCGCGCGGGATGCGGATGGAGAACGGGCCGGCGTGGTCCAGGCCCAGGCGGAGGAGGCCGACCATCTCCTCGCCGTCCTTGGGCGCCGTGACGGTCATCCCCGGCACCGCCAGCATGTAGGCGATGTCCAGCCCGCCGTGGTGCGTCTGCCCGTCGTCGCCGGCGATGCCGCCGCGGTCCATCACGAAGGTCACCGGCAGGTCCTGGAGCGCGACGTCGTGCACGATCGAGTCGTACGCGCGCTGCAGGAACGTGCTGTAGATGGCGACCACGGGCTTGATTCCCTGCGTGGCCAGCCCGGCCGCGAACGTCACCGCGTGGCCCTCGGCGATGCCCACGTCGAAGAAGCGGCCGGGATGCGCCTTCTCGAACACGTCCGTGCTCGTCCCCGTCGCCATCGCCGCCGTGATCGCGACCACATCCGGCCGCTCGCGGGCGAGCTCGGTCAGCGCCTCGCCGAAGACGTTCTGGTAGCGGGGGAGGCCGGCCGCGCTCTTCTTCAGCGGCGCGCCGGTCGCCTTGTCGAAGCCGCCGCCCGCGTGCCACTTCACCTGGTCCGCCTCGGCCGGCGCGAAGCCCTTGCCCTTGGTGGTGATGACGTGGACGAGGCGCGGGCCCTTCATCTTCCGCACCTCGGCGAAGACCTCGGTGAGCTGCTTCACGTCGTGCCCGTCCACCGGGCCGATGTAGCGGAAGCCCAACTCCTCGAAGAGCATGCCGGGAACGAACATGCCCTTCACCGCGTCGTCCGCGCGGACGGCGAACGCCTCCAGCATCTCGCCGATGGAGCCCCGGCGCCCGGCGGCGTGCACCAGCTTCTTCACCTCGTCGCGCACGCGGTTGTACACGCGCGACGTGCGCACGCCCGTGAGATGCTTGTGCAGCGCGCCCACGTTGGGCGAGATGGACATCTGGTTATCGTTGAGGACGACGATCAGGTCGCGGTCGGTGTGCCCCGCGTTGTTCAGCGCCTCGAAGGCCAGGCCGCACGTCATCGACCCGTCGCCGATCACGGCGATCACCTTGAAGTCCTCGCCCTTCAGGTCGCGCGCCGCGGCGACCCCGCAGGCGGCACTGATGGACGTGGCCGCGTGGCCGGCGCCGAACACGTCGTACTCGCTCTCGTCGCGGCGCAGGAAGCCGCTCAGGCCGTGGCGCTTGCGGATGGTGGGGAGCTCGTCGTTGCGCCCGGTGAGGATCTTGTGGGGATAGGCCTGGTGGCCCACGTCCCAGATCAGCTGGTCGCGCGGCGTCTCGAACACGCGGTGCAGCGCCACCGACAGCTCCACCGTGCCCAGGTTGGAGCCGAAGTGCGCGCCCTTGTGCGCCGAGACCACGTCCACGATGCGCTGGCGGACCTCGCCGGCCAGCGCGGGCAGGTCGCCCTCGGGCAGCGCCCGCACGTCTGCGGGAGACTTGATGGAATCCAGAAGCGCCACGGTCAGCCACCTTCCCTTCACTCGGATTCGGCCGGGCGAACCCTCGCCCGCCGCATGATCGCGGACCGCGCCAGCGCGCGCACCTCCGCTCTACGTGCCAATCTACGCCCTGAGCCCCGCTCGTCCACCCTGAACACCAATACGACGGGAACGCGAATGCACTTTATCATACAAAGTGCATCGCTCCCCGTCAAATGGCGTGTCGGTAGATGGCGTCCGCGCGGATCGCATCATCGGCGCATATCCAACCACGGTCCGACACGCAGGTCGGCCCCTACCGGTCCGCAGCGATCTTGCTCTTCCGAAGGCATGCCTCCGCCCGGTAGGGTCGCACCGTGCGACCGTCCTTCCGTCGCAGGATCGCATCCGTCGAGCGTAGATGCGTCCGCAGCGCCCGAGACGCGGGTCGCCCCACCAGTCGCGGCGATGCCGCGTTTCATCGGCATCACGCCATCCTCACATCCTGTAGGGTCGCACCTGCGTGTGCGACCGTCTCTCCGCCGCGACATCGCGTCCAGCCGTGTCAATGCGTCCGCGGCGCGGGCCCGACACGCAGGTCGGCCCCTACCGGTCCGGTGCGGTGTCGCTCGTCGGACGACGGACCGCATCTACTGGCCCGCAACACATCTAGCGTACGTCGAACAAGACGGGCCGGTGGATGCGCGTCAGTGGTGGCGTTCGAGGACGTAGTAGGCGAGGGCTTCCAACTCGGGGGCGTGGAGGCCGGCGCCGCCCAGGGCCGCCACGGCTTCGTCCACGCGCTCGCCGGCCAGCTCGCGCGCACCGTCCACGCCGAAGAGCGACGGATAGGTGCACTTGCCCAGCGTCTCGTCGCTCCCGCGTGGCTTTCCGAGCGCTTCCGTGTCGCCCACCACGTCGAGGATGTCGTCGACGATCTGGAAGGCGAGGCCCAGGTCTTCGCCGTACAGCGTGAGGGCGGCGAGCTGCGCGTCGGTCGCGCCCGCGACGATGCCGCCGATGCGGAGCGACGCGGCCAGCAGCGCCGCCGTCTTCCCGCGGTGGATGCGCTCCAGCCCGTCCGCATCCACCGGCTTGTCCTCGCCTTCCAGGTCGAGCAGCTGTCCGCCCACCATCCCCGCCGCCCCGCCCGCCCGGCAAAGCTCGACCGCAAGGCGGGAGCGCACTTCGGCGGAGAGGCCGAGGGCGGCGGCCCGCGAGTCCAGCACGCGCACGGCGGCGGGGATCAGCGCGGCGCCGGCGAGCATGGCGCCGGTCGGCCCGTAGACGCGGTGGACGGTCGGGCGCCCGCGGCGCAGGTCGTCGTCGTCCATGCACGGAAGGTCGTCGTGCACCAGCGAATACGTGTGCACGACCTCCACCGCCGCGGCCAGCCCCCACAGCTCCTCCGGCGGCTCCTTGCCGCGGACGGCGCGATAGGCGGCGACGCAGAGGATGGGGCGAAGCCGCTTGCCGCGCGTCTCCAGCGCGTAGGCCATGGGCACGCGAAGCGCAGGCGGCGCGCCATCGAGCACGGCGTCCTTGATGGCCTCCAGCCCCGCCTCGGCGCGTGCGCGCTCGCGGGCGAGGAAGGCGTCCAGGTCCACCGGCGGCTCCGGCGGAGCGTCGCTGGCGCGCAGCAGCACTACAGCTCCTCCGGGAAGGTCTCGAGCCGGAACGCGTCGCCGTCGGCCACGAGCTGGCGGACGCGGTCCTCGGCGCCGTCCAGCGTGGAGCCCGCGCGGCGGAGGAGCGCGACGCCCTCCTCGAACAGCGCCAGCGACTCGTCCAGCTCCAGCGGCTCGCCCTCTATGCGCTCCACGATCTCGCCCAGGCGCTCCATGGCCGCCTCGAACGTCGTCTCCGCGTCGTGCGCGGCCACCGCCGCGGGCTTCTTCGCCATCTACCGTCGCTCCGTGTCCAATGTCGGCGCCCCATCGACCCGGCAGGGCACCGTCCCGTCCGCCACGCGCAGCGCGAACGCCGCGCCCGGCCCGAACTCCGCGGCCGAGCGGAGGACGCGCCCGCCGTCCGCCAGCGGCACCGCGAAGCCGCGCGAAAGCGCCGCCAGCGGCGACAGCGCGTGCAGCCGCCCCGCGACGCCGCCCACCTTCTCCCGCCGCGCAACCAAAAGCCGCTCCATCGCGCTCCGCAGCCCGGCGGACGCGGCGTCGACGGCCGACCGCTCCACGGCGATGCGCTCGTGCACGGCGGACGCGAGACGATCCCCAAGCTCCGCCACCTGCCGCCGCACGTGCGTCCCGTCCGGCACCGCAGCCTCGGCCGCGGCGGACGGCGTCGGCG
>DASRQW010000098.1 GCA_035696245.1 Longimicrobiaceae bacterium
AAGTACGGCGCCGACGTGATCAAGACCTGCGCGACGGGCGGCGTGCTCAGCGAGGGCGACGCCGTGGGCGTCCCGCAGTACACGTTCGAGGAGATGAAGGCGCTGGTGGACGAGGCGACCAAGCTGGACCGCAAGGTCGCCGCCCACGCGCACGGCGCCGAAGGGATCAAGATCGCGGTGCGCGCCGGGGTCACGTCCATCGAGCACGGCTCGTTCCTGGACGAGGAGGGCGCGGCGATGATGGCGCAGCACGGGACCTGGCTGGTGCCCACCATGATGGCGGGCGAGGCGGCGGTGCGCGCGGCCGACAACGGCGCGCTCACCGGCCTTCGCGCCGAGAAGGCCCGCGCGGCCGGTCAGGCCATGCGCCACGCCACGCGCATCGCCATGCAGCACCACGTGAACATCGCGCTGGGCACCGACGCGGGCGTGGGCCAGCACGGCGGCAACGGCCACGAGTTCACGCTCATGGTGGAGTGGGGCGGCCTCACGCCCATGCAGTCCATCACCGCCGGCACGCTGAACGCCGCCAAGCTGCTGGGCTGGGACGCGCGCCTTGGCACCCTCGCCGCCGGCAAGCTCGCCGACGTCGTCGCGGTCCCCGGCGACCCCACGGCCGACATCCACGCCATGGAGCACCCGCTGTTCGTGATGAAGAACGGCGTGGTCTACAAGGCCCCCGGACAGCCCGCGCCGATCCCGAACTACTGACGTTTTCCGGCGACGGGAGATGCGGGGCGGATCGGCACGCTGCCCATCTCCCGTCCGCCCGGTCCTCGCCGCCTAACAGCGTTTCTTCCCGGCTCGGTCCTTCTTCCGACGGGAGGCACGGCTTCGCATCTCCATTCCAACCAACACCAGCGTGAACGTGGCCGTGCCGGCAGAAGAGGCTCTTCCCAGACGACCCGGCATCCGGGCGGCATATACATCAAACTTCGGAGAGACGCGGCGGGGAATCGCTGCCGTCCAGGCACGCGGCAGCCGGATGCGCGTGGTGCGCACCGTCGCCTGGGTGGTGTTGGCGGGGACGATCGCGGGCGGCGTGGTGGGGCTCGTCCCCGGGTGGGCCGTTTGGGACGTGGTGCTCTTTCCGTTGGTCCTGCTCGTGGTGTTCTGGGTGCTGCCCTTCCAGATCGCGTGGACGCAGCGCCGCACCAGCCCCATCTGGACGGCCGAGCAGAGCGCTGTATTCGACGAGGGCGGCATCACGGCCACGGGTTTGGGAGCGGCGGGCGTGCGCGGCTGGGCGTCGATCCGGCGAGTGGTGGCCACGCGCGAGTTCCTGCTGTTCTACCTCGCCGAGGGCTCGGGCTTCTTCATCCCGAAGCGCGCTTTCGCCACGCCTGGCGACGTGGCGGCGGTGCAGTGGCTGGCGGCGGAGCATGGCGGTGGCAGCGAGGCCGCTCCGGCCCCCGCGCTGCCGGAGCTGGACGGCACCGATGTCGTGGCGGCTGCGGAGTGGACGGCGGAACCGGGCGAACGCTACCGTGTGCTGCGGGCGATCTCCCGGCACGGTCGCGAGCCAGGGAAGAAGCGCATCAAGGCATTCCTCGCGATCCTGCTCCTCGCGTTGTACGCGGCCGCCCTGGCCGTGCTGTCCGCCAGCGGACCCGCCGTGGCGTGGCTGGGTTCGCGCAGGTGGGTGGCTGGCGCGGTCCACGGCCGGCGTGCGGGGGTGGCCGTGTGGCCGGGAGGCCTGCGCACCGTCTCCTCCAGCGGACTGGCGGAGTTAGGCTGGGACGCGTTCCCATCCGCCGTCGAGACGACGGAGCTCTTTCTCTTCTTCATCGGCGGGACGCAGGCCGTCTACCTGCCCAAGCGATTTCTCGGCGCGCGAGAGATCGACGCGGTTCGCGCCGTGGTCCGCGAGAAGATGGGCGAGAAGGCCCTGCTTCTCGGCTGACGAGCGGCGGGTCCGAACCGCCTTCGGCCGATCTCCACTGCGCATCCCGGCTCTCTTCCCACCTTTCCCTATCTCCCCACTCCATGTCGATCCAGATGCTGTACGTGCTGCCCCTGCGGTTGCTCGCGTTCCTGCTCGTGGCCGTCAGTGTGGTGTTCGCGGTGGGGGGCGTGACCGTCGCGCGGCGGCGCGGGTGGCAGGTGCACCCGGACGACAACACGGCCGCGGGCTTCATCCACGCGTTCATCGGCGTGCTGTACGCGGTGGCGCTGGGGCTGATCGTGGTGATGGTGCAGGGCGAGTACGGCGACGTGGAGAACGCCGCCGTCCGCGAGGCGAGCGCGGCCAGCGACCTGTACCGCACCATGGATGGCATCCGGGAGCCCGCGCGGACGCAGCTCCAGACGGAGGTCAGCGGCTACGTGGACCTCGTGGTGAAGGAGGAGTGGCCCGCCATCCGCCGGGGCGATGACAGCCCGCGGACCTGGTACGCCATCGACGACCTGGCGCGCCACATCACCCGGTTCGACCCTGCGACGCCGCGCGAGGAGAACCTGCACTCCGACATGCTGGAAGACGTGCACGGGCTGCTGGACGCGCGGCGCGAGCGCATCCACATGGGCCAGGACGGCATCGGGGGGGTGACGTGGACGGTCATCGTGCTGGGTGCCGCGATCACGCTGGGGTTCGCGTGCCTCTTCCAGATGCGCAGCCGCCGCGCGCAGCTGGTGATGACGTCGCTGATGGCCACCATGTTCGCGCTGATGATGTTCCTCATCATCGCCATGGACCACCCGCTGTGGGGCGACCTGAGCGTGGACCCCGGCGCCTTCGTCTCCGTGCAGCAGAACATCCACCGCGTCCACGAAGGACGTTAGATTCGGGTCGCTCGGGAGATGCGCATCGTTCGGTCTCCCCGTCACGGCGGCCCTTCCGCCCATGCGACCCGCTTCACCAGACCCGCAGATGTCCAGCACCGAGCCCGTCTTCAAGGATCACTTCTCCGGCCACGCCGGCGACTACGCACGGCACCGCCCGCGCTATCCGGATGCGCTGTTCGCTTTCCTGGCGGATGCCGCACCGTCGCGCGAGCGGGCGTGGGACTGCGCCACCGGCAACGGCCAGTGTGCGCTGGGTCTGGCGCCGCATTTCCGCAGCGTGGTCGCCACGGACGCGAGCGAGGAGCAGATCCGCGCCGCCTTCCCACACGAGCGCGTCTCGTACCGCGTCGCGCCGGCGGAGGCGCCGGGGCTGGAGGCCGCGTCGGTCGATCTCGTCACCATCGCGCAGGCGCTGCACTGGTTCGACATCCCGCGCTTCTTCGCCGAGGCGCAGCGGGTGCTGCGGCCCGGCGGCGTGCTGGCCGCGTGGTGCTACGGGCTGATGAACGTCTCGGACGAGGTGGATCCCATCATCGACCGGCTGTACGGCGTCACCACCGGGCCGTACTGGCCGCCGGAGCGCCGCATGGTGGACGGCGAGTACCGCTCGCTGGACTTCCCGTTCGAGCCGGTGCCCACGCCGGTCTTCCACATGGAGCAGGACTGGACGCTCCAGGACGTGCTCGGCTACCTGGGCACCTGGTCCGCCACCAAGCGCTACATCGAGGCGAACGGCGCCGATCCCATCGCTGCGGCCACTCCGGAGCTCGCGGCCGCGTGGGGCGACCCGGACGCGCGGCGGCGCGTGCGCTGGCCCATCCACCCACGCGTGGGACGGACGCCGTCGCTCTGACGCTTCTCCGTAAGCGGGGGGCTTTACCGGCGGACGGCGCGGAGAGAGATTCCACGCGCCCGGCCACACCCGCGCGCCGGCTACCCAACAGCACCGCATCTTTCTTCCGACGCTTCCGCTGCGCATCTCCGGAGTCCCCTTGAGCCGCACAGTCCTTCTCGCCGCCGCGCTCCTCGCGTGCGGCGCCGCCCTCGCCACGCGCGCGCATGCCCAGCGCGGGCCCGACGCGCGCCGGCCGCAGGCGCGTCCCGGCCCCGCCCGCCGCGACACCGCGCGCGCCCCCCTCCGCCTGTGCGCGGGCGGCGACGTGACGCTGGGTACCAACCTCGACACCGCCTGGGTGTGGACGGCGTCCGACCGCGCCGGCTATCGCGTGGCCGCGTTCCCCGACCCGGACAGCATCCTCGCCCCCGTGCGCCGCCTGGTACGTGACGCCGACGTGGTGCTGCTCAACGTGGAGGGCGCCATCGGCACGGGCCCCTCCATCCGCAAGTGCGGCCCCGCGTCCACCAGGTGCTTCGCCTTCCGCCAGCCGATCGGGACCGCTGCAGCGCTGCAGCGCGTGGGCTCCGACTCCGCCGAGGTGATCGGCAACGTCGCCAACAACCACGCGGGAGATGCGGGGCCGTCCGGCATCCGCCAGACGCTGCGCCATCTCGCCAACGCAGGCGTGCACGCGACCGGCGCCGACACGCTCGCCACACCGGTGGTCACCGCGCGCGGCGACACCGTGGCGTTCCTGGGCTTCAGCCAGTGGAACGGGCCGGACCCGCGCGATCTTGCCGCGGTGCGCCGCCACGTGCGCCGCGCCGCCGCGCGCTGGCCGCGCCTAGTCGTGACCATGCACATGGGCGCCGAGGGCGGCCGCGCCCAGCGCACGCCTGACCGCGACGAGATGTTCCTGGGCGCCAACCGCGGCAACGAGGTCGCCTTCGCGCACGCCGCCGTGGATGCGGGCGCGGACCTCGTCATCGGCCACGGCCCGCACGTCATGCGCGCCGCCGAGCAGCGCGGCGACGCGCTGATCCTGTACTCGCTGGGCAACCTGGCGACCTACGGCCCCTTCTCCCTCTCCGAGCCGCTGAACCGGGCCGCCGTCGCCTGCTTCTCCCTTGCGCCGGACGGGCACGTGGTGGAAGGCCGCCTGAAGGCGACGAAGCAGCGCGTCCCCGGCATCCCTTCTCGCGACCCCTCGGGCCGCGCGCTGGCGCTGGTGGACTCCCTCGGCCGCCTGGACTTCCCGCGCACCTATATCCCCGTTTCCGCCGACGGCCAGCTCCTCTTCGTACTCCGCGAGGAAGTCGGCCTGGCATCTCCGGCCCGCCGCCGCACGCCCCGCCCGCGCGCCTCCGGAGCAGCGCCGCGGTCGTAGTGCGTGGCCGCAGAAGCGGTCATGCGCGCTGTGTGGAAGGTGTCGCTGGGGAAACGGTGCCCCCTCCCCCGGCCCCTCCCCGCAAGCGGGAGAGGGGAGAACTGCTTGCGGGGGATAGATTTGCGTCACCTTGGAATCAGTTGCGAGGGGCTGTGGATAAAACAAATGGCGTTCAGAGCGGCGGAGCAGCATCGCGATAGCGCATCAGCACTGCTCGCGGACACCTCGGTTCGCTTCCCAGGCTGCGGCACCGAATGCCTGCCATAGCCCGCCATCGCGTACAAACCCTCCTCCCACCGTGATTTAGCTCCCCTCCCCCAGGCAGTTTTGGGGGAGGGGCTGGGGGAGGGGGCCCTCTCCGCACACGAAAAAGCCGCCCCGGTCACCTCGACCGGAGCGGCTTCGTATTTCATGCTTTCGGCAGATGGGCGGCGATGCGCCGGTTGCCGATTACGCGTCGTCCTACCGCTGCGCGACCGAGGTGGTGCTGTCGCCGCTCGAGAGGAAGCGGCGGACGCCGGCCCAGGCCTTGATGAGCGGCGACGCGGGCCGGTCCAGGTTGCTCTCGATCACCCGCCCGGCCAGGCTGCTCGCGTGGATGTAGCGCCCGTTGCCCACGTAGATGCCCACGTGGCTCACGCGCCCGGTGCCGAAGGTGAGGATGTCGCCGGGGAGGAGCTGCGAGACGTCGCGGGGAACCTCGTGGCCCGTGCGCGCCATCTGCGCGGCGGTGCGGGGGAGCTGCACGTCGAAGGCACGCATCAGGTAGCGCACGAAGCCGCTGCAGTCGAACCCTTCGGGAGACGTGCCGCCGAAGATGTACCGCCGCCCGATCTGCCGGCGAGCCATCGCCACGATGGAGTCGCGCTGCTGCTGGGTGGCCGCCTCGCGCCGGGCGCCTGCCAGGCCCTGCTGCGCCACCGCGGCCGACGGGCCCAGTACCAGTCCGGAAAGCACGAGCGCCCGCAGGGCGGGATGTCGAAAACGCTTCAAAGCTCGGGGAGATCGCGGGTGGAACGGCCGGCGCCAGGGGCGTGCCGCTGACCGGAGCGCGTCCCCCACGAAACGGGACGGCCCAGGCGGCGCCGGGGGATGTGCTGCATGGGTCTGTGAAGACGGGGGAAGCTACCCCCGGCCACGGGGGCGGTCAACACCTTCGGGAGCAACGTCTTATCTGACCTGCGGGTCGGTTCTCGTAGCGGGTTGCGACGCAACGGGATACGGCCGTGTCACGAATCCGCGACTCCGCCCCGTCTTCGGGCATGCCGCGGGAGATGCGCGGCGCTCGGTTCTCGGTACGTCGGATGTTTGCATTCGAAGTGGATGCTGCACATCGACTTCGGTACATGTCGGGGATGCGTCTCGCGGGCCGCCAATCCAACGGCTACGCGGTTCCTCCGCTCCCACGGCGGCGGAGAGCGTGGACACGCGAGCGGCGGGGCGGCATCTTGCCATCAGCGTCCATCCCACCCCATCGAACCGTGATCCCCATGCTCCGTTCGCGACTCGCCCTCTCCGCCGCGGGTGCCGCGGCGGTCTTCGCCCTCGCCTGCTCGCCGGCTCCCGTGCGCGCGGCGGGACCGTCGCCCGCCGTGCATCTCCCGTCCCGCACTTCCGCCGCGGCGCCGGTCGATACCGCCGCTCTCCGGCGCGCGCTGGAGGAGATGATGCGCGGTTACCCCGGCGTCGCCGGCCTCAGCGTGCGCAACCTGCGGACGGGCGAGGCCGTCTCCATCCGCGGCGGCGAGACCTTCCCCAGCGCGTCGCTGATCAAGACCGCCGTGCTGGTCACGCTGCTCGACGAGGTACGGAAGGGCAGCGTGGGCCTGGACGAGCGCGTGACGATGATCCGCCGCGACCGCGTGCCGGGCTCCGGCATCCTCTTCTCGCTGGACGGCGGCCTCCAGCCCACGGTGGGCGACCTGGCGCGCATGATGATCTCGCTCAGCGACAACACGGCGACCAACCTGCTGCTCGACAAGCTGAACATCCGCACGGTGGGGGCGAAGATGGACTCGCTCGGCCTGCCGCACACGCGCATCCACAGCAAGGTGTACCTGCGCGTCTCCAGCGTGGCGCCCGACTCATCGGTCAAGTACGGCCTGGGCGTCACCACGCCGGACGAGATGGTGCGCCTGTTCGCGCTGTTGGACGCGGGCCGCGCCGTCTCTCCCGCGCTGGACTCGCTGGCACTGGCCATGTTTCGCGACAACCAGGACTACACCAAGCTCACGCGCTGGCTGCCGGAGAACACCGTGGTCGCGCACAAGACGGGCGAGGTGGATGCGGCCCGCAACGACTGCGGCATCGTGTACGGGCCCGACGCGCCCGTCGCCATCTGCGTGATGACGCGCGAGAACCGCGACACCTCGTATGCCGTGGACAACCCCGCGCACCTGCTCATCGCCCGCATCTCGCGCGAGGTCTTCCGCCGCTTCAACCCGTCCGCCCAGCTCCCGCCGCTCCCCGTGATCTGATCCGGCCCTGGTCGGTCGATGTTGTCGGTCGATGTGATGGGAGATGCGAGGGCGGGCATCGGGAGATCGATGGCAACGGCGCCCGCGGCCTAATCGCGGTCGTGCCGCTCAAAGTCGGCGTTGAATTCAAAGATGGCGCGCCTTCCGGAATCCGAAGCCGGAGCGGAACTTGCGGAAACGTTCGTGCCGCCGGATGCGGATTTTCGCATCCGCGGCGGACACCACGAACTACAGGCGCGCACGTGAAGATCACCTGCATCAACTGCGGCGCGGAGA
>DASRQW010000099.1 GCA_035696245.1 Longimicrobiaceae bacterium
CTCGGCGGGCCGATTGTACTTTGTCCGGCCTGGCGGGAGGATGCCGGATCCGTGCATCCGCGCGAACCGACGACGAACGAGAGACGCGTGTTCAAGAAGATCCTGATTGCGAACCGCGGCGAGATCGCGCTACGCGTGATCCGCGCCGCCCACGAGCTGGGGATCGAGGCCGTGGCCGTCTACTCCGAGGCCGACCGCCTGGCCCCGCACGTCCTGGCCGCCGACGAGGCGTACCTGATCGGCCCCGCGCCCTCCGCGCAGAGCTACCTCAAGGCCGACGTGCTGATCGAGGTGGCGAAGCGCTCCGGCGCCGAGGCGATCCATCCAGGTTACGGCTTCCTCTCCGAGCGCGCCCCGTTCATCCAGGCCGTTCGCGACGCAGGCCTCGTCTTCATCGGCCCCTCGCCAGACGCGGTGACGGCGATGGGCGACAAGACCGAGGCGCGGAAGCGGATGATCGACGCCAACGTGCCCGTCGTCCCCGGCACCAAGGCCGCTCTGGTGGACGCGGCCGAGGCGCGCCAGGTCGCGGGCGAGATCGGCTATCCCGTGCTGCTCAAGGCGGCGGCGGGCGGCGGCGGCAAGGGCATGCGCGTCGTCTCGTCGGAAGGCGAGATCGAGAAAGCGTTCGAGGCCGCCGGGAACGAGGCGCAGGCGGCGTTCGGCGACCGCGCGGTCTACATCGAGAAGTACCTGGACGGGCCGCGCCACATCGAGATCCAGCTCCTGGCCGACCGGCACGGCAACACGCTGCACCTGGGCGAGCGCGAGTGCTCCATCCAGCGCCGCCACCAGAAGCTGATCGAGGAGGCGCCCAGCGCCGTCCTCACGCCGGACGAGCGCGCGGCGATGGGCGCCATGGCCGTCGCCGCGGCACGCGCGGTGAGCTACGAGGGCGCTGGCACGGTCGAGTGCCTGTACCAGAACGGCGAGTTCTACTTCCTGGAGATGAACACGCGCATCCAGGTGGAGCACCCCGTGACCGAGCTGGTGACGGGTGTCGATCTCGTCCAGTGGCAGATCCGCATCGCCGCGGGCGAGGCGCTGCCGTTCACGCAGGAGGACGTGCGCTTCGGCGGCCACGCGATCGAGTGCCGCATCACGTCGGAAGACCCGTTCAACTCCTTCATGCCGTCCACCGGCCGCATCGGCAACCTCACGCTGCCCAGCGGGCCCGGCGTGCGCTGGGAGGGTGGGATCGCGACGGGGGTGGACGTTGGGCTCTTCTACGATCCCATGCTCGCCAAGCTGATCGTGCACGCACCCACCCGCATCGAGGCGGTGGACCGGATGAAGCGCGCGCTGCTGGAGCTGCGCATCGAGGGCGTGGACACGAGCGTGCCCTTCCACCTGCGCGTGATGGACGAGCCGGACTTCCGTGCGGGGAACCTGGACATCAAGTACCTGGAGAAGCACGAGGCCGAGCTGCTGTCTCCCCCGGCCGACGAGGAGCTGGTGCGCGCCGCCGCGCTCGCCGCCGCCCTGCTGGAGGAGCAGCGCCGCACCGCCAAGTCCGCCAAGCGCGTGCAGGCGGGCACGTCCACCGCCGCGGGCAGCGCGTGGCGGGGCCGCATGGGCTGGAGAAACGGGTGAAGGACCGCCGTCCGGGCGGCCGCCGTCCCGACGCTCGCGGACGTCCGCAGGGCGAGCGCCGCCCGCCACCGCCGCAGACGGTGCGCATCGATTCCATCGCCGCGGGCGGCGAGGGCGTGGGGAGATTGGCGGACGGGCGCGTGACCTTCGTCCACCGCACCGCGCCCGGCGACCTGGCCGAGGTGCAGCTCACCGAGCGCCGCGACCGCTGGACGCGCGGGCGGCTCCTTCGTGTGCTGGAGCCGTCGCCGGACCGGCGCGACGCCGTTTGCCGCTTCTACGAGCAGTGCGGCGGATGCACGCTGGAGCACATGACGTACGATGCGCAGCTCCGCGCCAAGTCACGCATCGTCGCCGACGCGCTCACCCGCATCGGCGGCCTCTCGGTGGATGCGCCGGAGGTGGTCGCCTCGCCGAACGAGTTCCGCTATCGCAACCGCGTCTCGTTCGCGCTGCGGCGCCTCGGCACGGGTAGCGTCATCGCCGGCTTCCACGCCATCGGCGACCCGGACGCGCTGATCGACGTGGACGGAAGCTGCCTGCTGCCCGAGGAGCCCATCTCCCGCGTCTGGGATGGCCTGCGCGCGAGCTGGGGCCCGGACGCGCGGCGCCTCCCGTCCGGCGAGCAGCTGCGCCTGACGCTCCGCGCGAACGCGGAGGGCAACGTGGCGCTGCTGGTGGAAGGTGGCTACTCGCCCGGCCGCCCGCAGGAGCTGGTGGATGCGGTGGACGGCCTGGTCGCCGTGTGGCACCGCCCGGGGACGGCGACGGCCTCGCTCATCGCCGGCGCGCCGGGGCTTCCGGAGGTCTGGGGCGATGACGTCGTGGAGCTGAGCGGCGCCGCGTTCCTCCAGGTCAACCGCGCCGCCGCGGCCCTGCTGGAGGCGCACGTGATGGACGTCGCGGGCGACGTCGCGGGCCTCTCCGTCGTGGACGCGTACTGCGGCGTAGGCCTGCACGCGCGGCGGTTCGCACGTGCGGGCGCTCGCGTCGTCGGCATCGAGCTGGACCCGCAGGCGGTGGAGGAGGCCACGCGCGCGGCACCTCCGGGCGCCACCTTCGTCGAAGGCCCAGTCGAAGCGCTGCTGCCCACGCATCTCCCGGCCGATCTCGTCGTGCTGAACCCGCCGCGCGCCGGCATCGCGCCCGAAGTGGTGGAGGCGCTGGTCGAGGCATCCGCATCGCGCATCATCTACGTCTCCTGCAATCCGGCCACGCTGGCCCGAGACCTCAAGCGCCTCGCATCCGCATACCGCCTCGCCAGCGTCCGCTCGTTCGACCTCTTCCCCCAGACCGCGCACGTCGAAACCGTCGTCGTCCTGGAGCGCGGCGACGGCTGACGCAATGCAGTCGTGAGATGCGAATCGGTGCGTCTGCCCTGCTCTCCCTGATGAGCTGCCTACGCCGCCTGCCGCACCAGGTCCTCCAAGCGGTCGTAGGAGACCTGCATCCCAGTTTCCATCCCGCTCTCCAGAATGGCGTCGCGCACCTCGCGGCTGGGGTGGGTGGCCAGCAGCTTCATGGTGGTGACGCCGTCGGCCTCCTCCAGCGTCATGTCCAGCACCGGGTCGTCGCCGCCCCCCGCCCACTCCGCCAGCGCGGCCCACTCCGCGGGCGAGACTTCCTCCGGCTTCGTGTCGGGAACGCCCTCGTACATCTCGGTGTTCACCAGGCGCCGTGGCGCGTCGATCTCGAGATACTCGCCGTGGAAGCCGACCTCCATCACCTGGTCGCGGAGGACGAAACGCCAGCGGCCGCCCACCCGCAGATCGATCTCG
This sequence comes from Longimicrobiaceae bacterium, assembly GCA_035696245.1. Taxonomy (NCBI): domain Bacteria; kingdom Pseudomonadati; phylum Gemmatimonadota; class Longimicrobiia; order Longimicrobiales; family Longimicrobiaceae; species Longimicrobiaceae bacterium. The sequence continues at coordinate 3,372 of DASRQW010000099.1, forward strand.
CAGACGAGCCACTCGGAGGTCTCGAAGCCCCACCAGCGCTTCACCAGCTCCGGCGTGGTGAACGCCTTGAAGACGAGCGCGGCCGGCGCGTCGAAGAGGCGGGTCACCAGGTACTGGGTGTCCGAAGGCAGGGTGATGACGGCGGAGCCGTGGCGGTTGGGGGCGGCGGTGGCGCTCATGGTTCTTCCTCCTTCGGTTGAAGTTCGGCGAGCAGGTCGTCAAGCCTGTCTAGCCGCGTGTTCCAGGTGCGCTCGAAGGTGCGGACCCAGTCGTGGATGGGCTTCAGCGCCGGTCCGTTCACCCGGTACCAGTGGTGCCGGCCCTCCACGCGGACGAGCACGAGCCCGACGGCCCGCAGCACGGCCAGGTGCTTGGACACCTGCGGCTGGCTCATCCCGAGCCGGCCGACCAGCTCGCCGACCGTTGCCTCCCCGGTGCCGAGCGCATCGAGGAGATCGCGTCGGCTCGCTTCCGCGACGGCGTTGAACGCGTCGGCTGTCGTGGGTCTGCGAGCCATGGGTCGAAAATATATACCTATATCGGAATATATCAAGTGCCGCGTTCCGCCGGTCGCTCGGGCGGGGAATCCGCGGTAGCGGTTCTGCAGCAGCACTTCGACCGTTGCGCCCAGCGTCCTCGCCCAGCCTACGATCGATCTGTTCGTCGAGCTGCTTCAGCAACGGGGCGAGGAACCCCTCCAGCCGCTCTCGGAAGGTGTGGGCGAGTGCAGGTGCCGACGGCGCGCTCGTCTGCATACGATAGCCCTCCGATGGACGTGACCCATCGGAGGGCTGTCGTACTTTCTCGCTCGTCATCTCCGAAAGGAAAAGATTCGGGATGACTCATGTTCGCATCCGCGCGGGATCAGCAGCCTTCGGCCCAGCAGCTGAAGCCGCCGCCGCAGGTGGCGTACTCCATCATCGACTCCACCACAGGCGGGTCGCCTTCCGGGTAATCCCACGTGCACGGTCCACAGTAGCTCGCCCAGCCCGCGTTGCTGTTCTGCCCGTGAACGGTGCCGCGACCGGTGTCCGCCACCGCCACCTCGAACGACTCCACCTCCACCGTGTCCAGATCCAGCTTGAGCTTGTTCATCGCGTTCTTCCTTGGTGCGAGCCGCCGCCGCCCACGGCTCGGACGGCCGTGGCTCGGGTCGGCGGATGAAGCAGCCGCGGGGCCGCCGAATCGTGGTCATCGACCGCACGCACGGCTTCCTCAAATGAGCGCCGATGCGGTGGTGTCGTGCAGATGATCCGAGGCTGACGGCGCCGTCTCATCGAAAGGCGGGACCGCCGCCCGTGCGAATCGTGTCGCAACGTGCGGTCAAGTAACAGTCGCCGGTAGATGCGGTCAAGTCTTTCGCCGAGGCTGGCGCACGCACGCGAGGCTTGCGCGCGCGGCAGGGTTTCGGCAGGTTGCGTCGCCTCCGCCAGGGCGGAGCACGTTCCCCCAACCCGCAGACGAATGCGCTATTTCGTGACCATCGGCGAGCGCACGGTGGAGGTGGACCTCACCGGCGAGACGCCGGTGGTGGACGGCACGCCCGTGGCCGCCGACCTGGTGTCGCTGCCCGGCACGCCCATCAAGCACCTGCTCGCCGGCGGCCGCTCGTACGAGCTCACGGCCCAGCCCGCCGAGCGCCGCGGCCGCTGGCAGATCGCCATCGGCGCCCAGCGCTTCACCGCCGACGCCGTGGACGAGCGCACCCGCGCCATCCGCGAGATGTCGGGCGCCGCCGAGGAGGAGACGGAGAAGACCATCGTCGCCCCCATGCCCGGCCTGGTGCTGAAGGTGGAGGTGGAGGTGGGCCAGACGGTTCGCGCCGGACAGGGCGTGGTGATCGTGGAGGCGATGAAGATGGAGAACGAACTGAAGGCACCCGCGGACGGCGTGGTCGCCCGTATCGAGGTGCAGCCGGGCCAGACGGTGGAGAAGGGCGCGACACTGGTGATCCTGGAGTAGGTCTCCGTCCACTCACGCACGCAGGAGCGCTCATGTACCGGAAGATCGAAGACTTCGAGAAGGGCTGGACGTTCGAGGCGGCGAACACCCGCAAGGTGCTCGCGAACCTGTCGGACGAGTCGCTTTCGCAGCCGATCGCGGAGGGCTTCAACACCCTGGGCGGCCTCGCCTGGCACCTGGCGATGGCGCTCGGCCTCATGCTGGGCCAGGTGGGGCTGAAGATCGACGCGCCGGCTCGCGGTTCCGCGGTGCCCGCGAAGGCGCAGGAGATCGCGGACGTGTACGACCGCGCAGCTAGCTCGGTCGCCGCGGCGGTGACGAGCGGCTGGACCGACGAGATGCTGGCGGAGGAGGTCCCGATCTTCGGCCAGTCGTGGCCGCGCGGCCTCGTCCTCTCCGCGCTCATTCTCCACCAGACGCATCACCGCGGGCAGATGACGGTGCTCATGCGCCAGGCGGGTCTGCCCGTTCCCGGCATGTACGGACCAGCGAAGGAAGAGATGGCGGCGTTCGCCCCCGCTGCCTCCGCGTAGCACGCCAGCATATCGCAACACCGAAGCGCCCACCGGACCGTCCGGAGGGCGCTTCGTCTTTCCTGGATGGTCAATGCCTCGCCGCCGCGACACGACACTCGCGACTGTGTCTCGCGATATATCTTGACGAGCGATATATCGTGAGTTATATCTGATTCAGGTGGTGAAGGCTGGATCGGAAACCTACTCGTGGAGGCTCACATGTTCGGTGCATGGGATTGTGGTCCGCGCGGACGCCGCGGGCCGGGCTTCATCGGCACGTTCTGGGCGGGGCCGGGCGGCGGGCAGTGGGGCGGGGGAGCGGGGCCGGGCCGCGGGCGGGTGTTCGGGCACGGGGACCTGAAGTACGTCATCCTCAGCCTCCTGGCCGAGAAGCCGCGCCACGGCTACGAGATCATCAAGGAGCTGGAGGAGCGGGTGGGCGGCGCGTACTCGCCCAGCCCCGGCACGGTGTACCCCACGCTGGCGCTGCTCGAAGACCTGGGCTACGCCGCCGCCCGTACGGAAGAGGGCAACCGCAAGGTCTACGAGATCACCGACGAAGGCCGCCGCCACCTTGCCGAGAACCGGTCGATCGTGGACGACATCTTCGGCCGCGTCGAGGAGATGGGCTCCTTCGTCTTCGGCGAGGGGATGGCGGGCCTGGGCAGCGCGTTCGGCGCGCTGAGCAAGGCGACCTTCCGCAACGCCATGCGCCGCCAGGGCGACCAGCAGTGGCTCGCCCGCGTGCGCGAGATCCTGGAGCGCGCCGCCCGCGAGATCGAGGGGCTGGACCAGGCCTGAAGTCCGCTGTACGACGGAAGATGCGACGCCGGCCGGAACTCTCTCGTTCCGGCCGGCGTTCTCTAATTGTCACGGGTGCGGGCATCTGGCTTTGTCCCACCCCGATCCTCGCACGTCTCGGAGCCCGGAGTGCCGACGCCCTGGCGTGTGTCGCCCCGTCATCTTCCACATCCTCCCAGGGCCAGGCCGCGCGCGGATTTCTTGCGTGGCGCGCGCGGCGCAGGGTAGGTTGAGCGTCCTCACCCCATTCCCGACCGGAGAGATGCCCATGTCCCGTTGGTCTCCCGCGCTGGCCGCGGCCGTCGTGCTGGCGGCAGGCTGCGCCACCCCGCCGCCGCCCAGCCAGCCCACGCCCGTACCCGTGCAGGCCGCGCGCGCCAACGAGCGGCCGGTGCCGTATCCCGTGGTCGCGCCGGCTGGCTTCCGGCGCGCCATCGAGCGCGACACGCGCAACGGCAACGGCAAGCCGGGGCACCGCTACTGGCAGCAGTGGACCAACTACACCATCCGCACGAGCGTCGAGCCGGGCAGCAAGCAGCTCACCGGCAGCGAGCGCGCCGTCTACTACAACCGCTCGCCGGACACGCTGGCCGTCCTCTACATGCACCTCCACCAGAACCTCTACGCGCCCGGCGCCATGCGCAACGAGGAGACGGAGGTCACCGGAGGCGTCACGCTCACCCGCGTGGCCGTGGGCGGGCAGGCGATGGGCGAGGCGCAGGGCAGGGGCGCGGGCTACGCGGTGGAGGGCACGCGGCTGGGCATCCGCCCCGCGCGGCCGCTGCTGCCGGGCGACTCGGCGGTGATCGAGACGGCGTGGAGCTTCAAGGTGCCGCAGAGCGGGTCCGGGCGCATGGGCTGGGACGCGGACAACCTGATGTTCATCGCCTACTTCTACCCGCAGATGGCGGTGTACGACGACGTGGGCGGCTGGCAGACCGAGCCGTACCTGAGCGGCGCCGAGTTCTACATGGGCTACGGCGACTACGACTACACGGTGACCGCCCCTGCGGGCTGGACGGTGATCGGCACGGGCGAGCTGAACAACCCGGCGGACGTGATGCCCGCCGACGTCCTGGACCGCCTGCGCCGCGCCGAGGCGAGCGACACCGTGGTGCACGTGCTCACCGCGGCGGATTTCGGGCCGGGGAAGGCGACCACGCGCGGCACGAACGGCCGGCTGGAGTGGAGCTTCCGCGCCCACAACGTGCGCGACGTGGCGTTCAGCATGACGCGGCAGTCGCTGTGGGACGCGGCCCGCACGCCGGTGGGCGACGCGAACGGCGACGGGCGGCCGGACTACGCGCGGGTGGATGCGCTGTGGCGGGCTAACGCGCCGCGCTGGCGCCTGGGCGCGGCAGATGCGCAGCACTCCATCGCCTACCTTTCGCGCTACACGGGCCAGCCGTACCCGTGGTCGCACATGACGAGCGTGGAGGGCGAGAACATCATCGGCGGGGGGATGGAATTCCCGGCGATGACGCTGATCGGCGCGTACACCACCCGCAGCGACACGGCCTTGTACGGCGTGATCGCGCACGAGCTCGGCCACATGTGGGTGCCCATGATCGTGGGCGTGGACGAGAACCGCTACGGCTGGATGGACGAGGGCACCACCGACTTCGACGAGGCGCAGGCCAGCAACGACCGCTTCCCCGGCGCGCGCGACGCGCATCTCACGGAGCAGGGCACGTACGTCCGCCTGGTGAAGGCCGGCTACGACACCGACCTGATGCGGTGGACGAACTACCAGTACCCCGGCCCGTCCGGAACCTTCGCCTCGTACTACAAGCCGAGCACGGTGATGTACGCGCTGCGCGGGCTGATCGGCGCGGAGACGTTCGACCGCACCTTCCGGCAGTACGTGCACGACTGGGCGTGGAAGCACCCCCAGCCGTGGGACTTCTTCAACGCGTTCAACGCAGGCTCGGGGCGCAACCTGGACTGGTTCTGGCGCACGTGGTACTACGAGGACTGGTCGCTGGATCAGGCGGTGGGCGGCGTGGCGGACCAGGGCGGCAGCACCGTCATCACCGTGCGCGACCTGGGGATGGCGCCCATGCCCACGCGGCTCACCGTCACCCGCGCGAACGGCACCGTCGAGCGTCCGGAGATCCCGGTCGAGACGTGGCTGAGCGGCACGCGGACCGCCACCGTGAACGTCGCCGCGGACCCATCGCCCGTCGTGCGCGTGGAGATCGACGCGGAGAGCGCCTTCCCCGACGTGAACCGCACGAACAACGTGTGGACGCGGGGGAGCTGACGCTTCGGCCGAGCCGCGGGCTTGGCCTCGTACACTGGCGGCGGGGAACGATTCCTCGCCGCCTCAGCAGAGTTAGTGGTATTGGTTTCTGTTCGGTGGCGGGACTGGGAGCATACGTTGGAGTGAACACGCACTTACTGCTGGCTGGATATAGACCAGGTGCTGTAAAGAGACTACGTGGAGGCAATATGGACGAGCGAGAGCATGCCGTTCGCGGGCTGAGCGAGGATCTCCAGATTGCCTTTGCGAGTGCAACTCTTGCGTTTGAACTGCGGCAAATGGTTCACAGGCACGGGCCGCTCGTACGGCTTGCCGAAGATTTCACGTGGTTTGCTCTTCGAGCGGCGCGCGATACTGCGGTGATTCATCTTTGGAAGGTCTATGATACGCAGAAGCAAGCACGCTCGTTACGATGGTTTCTATCACGCTTCTCAAAAGCAGGGCCTTCTGATCGAGACAGAGACATGCAGCGCATCAGCCCCTCTTCAGCTGACGTAAACCGCTTGATGCGGCTTCGTCACCAAGTCTTTGCTCACCGGGGGCATGAAGCAGCGGTGAAAGGTTCTGCCGCCATCCTAGAATCTAACGATCTGACAGCGCCGGAAGTGTTTGAGCTCATCCAAGTTGCTCGGG
>DASRQW010000100.1 GCA_035696245.1 Longimicrobiaceae bacterium
ACTCGGCCCGAGCATCGCCGACCGTTCGTCTCGGCTGAGCATCGCCCGCTCCACCACCACGGCCGAGCATCTATCGACCTGCCGCGGCGCGCGGGTCCGCTGATCCGACGAAGTGCACCGGAACGGGGCGGAAGATGCGCATCTCCGGACCTTCGTCCGACTATAGTGTCACGTCGAATCGGGAGGGCGCTGACCCGTACGCATCCGCCCGATCCGCATCTCCCGAAACGGCTTGGAACGACCGGCCGAGGCCGATTGGATCGGAGCGCGCGAGCCGCCGATCTTCCCGCGCCGTTGCGCGCGTTTCTTGCATCCGCGCCAGGTTTTCGGCGCCCGAGGCTGCCGGAACGACGGAACGCAACGCGAACGACGACGAACCATGGATGCCAGCCGCGACCGCAGCCCCGGACGGGAGATGACGCACGACGCGCCGGAATCGCCGCGCACGACGACGTTCAACATCCTCTTCGTCTGCACCGGAAACACCTGCCGCTCGCCCATGGCCGAGGCGATCGCGCGCGAGGCCGTGCGCGGGCGCGGCTGGAAGAACGTGGAGGTCGCGTCCGCCGGCCTCAGCGCGCACGCCGGCGACCCCGCGAGCCCGGAGGCGGTGACGGTCGCCCGCCGGCACGGGGTGGACGTGGCCGCGCACACGTCCCGCCGCCTCACGCCGGAGTTGGTGGACTGGGCCGACGTGGTGCTGGCGATGGGCCAGTCGCACCTGGCCGCGCTGAACCGCATGGGCGGGCGCGACAAGTCGTCGCTGCTGGGCAGCTTCGCGGCGGGCGGCCCCGGCCGCGGCCCCGCCGTGCGCGACCCGTTCGGCGGCGGCGAGGCGGTGTACGAGGAGACCTTCCTGGAGCTGACGGAGCTGGTGGACGCATCCCTCGACCGGCTCGCCCCCATCCTGCACCCGTGACGCCAACCGCCCGCACGCGCGTGTTCGCCCTGCTGGGCGATCCCGTCGCACAGTCGCTCTCCCCCGCCTTCCAGAACGCCGCCCTGGCCGCCGCGCGGCTGGACGGCGTGTACGTGGCCCTGCGGTGCGCCCCGGCCGACGTGCCCGGCCTGGTGCGCTCGCTGGCGAACGCGGGCGGCGGAGGCAACGTCACCAAGCCGCACAAGCAGGCCGCGGCGGAGTCGGTAGACCGGCGCACGGCGGCGGTGGAGGCGACTGGCGCCTGCAACACCTTCTGGCTGGAGGAGGGCCGCGTGTGCGGCGACAACACCGACGTGGAGGGCGCCGCCGGGGCCGTGCGCGCGCTGCTGGGGCGGGAGCCCGCGGGCGCGCGCGTGCTGCTGCTGGGCGCGGGCGGCTCCGCCCGCGCCGTGGCGCATGCGCTGGTGAGCGAGCGCGTGGAGCGGCTCGTGGTACTGAACCGCACCCTCCGCCGGGCCGACGAGCTGGCGAGCCGCCTGGGCGTGAGCGAATGCGACGTGTGCACCGCCGCCCACGTGCACGATCTGGCGGACGACGACTTCGACTTGGTGGTCAACGCCACGTCGCTGGGGATGGACGAGGCCGACGCGCTGCCGCTTCCGCTGGACGGCGGTCCGCGGTTCGGCGCCGCGCTGGACCTGGTGTACTCGCGCCGGAGCACGCCGTGGGTGCGCATTCTCCGCTCGCACGGCGTGCCCGCGGCGGACGGACGGGAGATGCTGCTGCGGCAGGGCGCCGCCGCCTTCCGCCGCTGGTGGGGCGTGGAGCCGCCGCTCGGTGCGATGCGCGCCGCGCTGGAGGACGCGTGAGCGCGCTCCACCTGGCCCGCCAGGTCCTCGTCGGTGCTCTCGACCTCGTCTTCGCCCCCGTCTGCGTGGGCTGCGGCCAGGCCGTGTCCACGGCGGAGACGGAGCGGCTGGTGTGCCGCGTGTGCTGGGCGCGCTGCCGGCCCGTGCCCGCCCCCCGGTGCGGGCGCTGCTGGGGTCCCGTGCTGCCCGGCCGCACGCCCTCGCCCACATGCCGCGCGTGCGAAGAGTGGCCCAGCGCCGTCCGCGCCGTGCGCTCCGCCTACGTCATGGGCGACGGCGTGCGGTCCCTGGTCCACGCCGTGAAGTACCGCGGCTGGTCGGCCGCCGCGGCGCCGCTGGCCGCGAAGATGGCCGCGCTGCCGTTCCCCGACGACGTGGGCGACGAGGCGCGGCTGGTCGTTCCCGTGCCCACCAGCGCCGCCCGCGTCCGCGAGCGCGGCTACAACCAGGCCGCCCTCCTGGCGGAGGGTTTCGCGCGTCTCACCGGACGTACGTCCGATCCCGAACTGCTAGCCAGGACGCGGGCATCTGCCACGCAAACCACCTTGCATCCCAGCGAGCGCCGGGCTAACGTAGCGGGCGCTTTCGCCGTCCCCGCGGGCCGGGCCGGCGAGCTGCGCGGGGAGCACGTCGTCCTCGTCGACGACGTGTGGACCACGGGCGCGACCGCCCTCGAGTGCGCCGACGCGCTGCTGGGGGCGGGCGCCCGCGTGGTCTCCGTGGCCACCTTCGCACGGGTCTTCCCCGAGCTGCACCGCTGAAGCCAGGGCCGGCCGCGCGGCACGGCCGGCCAGACACGCAAACCCGCCAGTCCGCTCCAGGGAGAGACATGTCCATTCGCGTCGCCATCAACGGGTTCGGCCGCATCGGCCGGAACGTCCTCCGTGCCGCCAGGAAGGCCGGCTACACCGACATCGAGTTCGTGGCGGTAAACGACCTCACCGACACCAAGACGCTGGCCCACCTGCTCCGCTACGACTCCGTGCACGGCCGCTTCGCCGGCAGCGTCGAGACGCGCGAGAACGCGCTGGTGGTGGACGGCGACGAGGTGAAGGTGTTCGCCGAGAAGGACCCGTCGGCCTTGCCGTGGCGCGACCTGGGCGTGGACATCGTCATCGAGTCCACCGGCCGCTTCACCAAGCGCGCCGACGCCGCCAAGCACCTCGACGCGGGCGCGAAGAAGGTCATCATCTCCGCCCCCGCCAAGGACGAGGACATCACCGTCGTGCTGGGCGTGAACGGCGACCTGTACGACCCCTCCAAGCACCACGTCGTCTCCAACGCGAGCTGCACCACCAACTGCCTCGCGCCCGTCGTGAAGGTCCTGCTCGACGAGTTCGGCTTCCGCCGCGGGCTGATGACCACCGTCCACTCCTACACGAACGACCAGCAGATCCTCGACCTCCCGCACAAGGACCTGCGCCGCGCCCGCGCCGCCGCCGTCTCCATGATCCCGACGACGACCGGCGCCGCGAAGGCGACCGGGCTGGTGATCCCAGAGGTGAAGGGGAAGATCGACGGCATCTCGATCCGCGTGCCCACGCCGGACGTCTCCGTCGTCGACCTCACGTGCGAGCTGGACAAGGACGTGGATGCCCGCGCGGTCAACGACGCCCTTCGCGCCGCCGCCGAGGGTCGGCTCAAGGGGATCCTCCAGTACGAGGAGGACGAGCTGGTCTCCGTCGACTTCATCGGCAACCCGCACTCGTCCATCGTGGATGCGCCCAGCACCAGCGTGACGGCCGGGCTGGTGAAGGTCGTCGCCTGGTACGACAACGAGTGGGGCTACTCCAACCGCTGCGTGGACCTGGCCCGCTACATGGGCGAGCGGCTGTAGGATGGAGAAGCTCACGCTGAAGGACCTGCCCGCCTCCGATCTGAAGGGGAAGCGGGCGCTAGTCCGTGTGGACTACAACGTCCCGCTGGACGCCGCCGGCCGCATCACCGACGACAAGCGCATCCGCGCCACGCTGCCCACGTTGCAGATGCTGGTGGATGCCGGGGCGCGCGTGGTCCTCCTCGCGCACTTCGGCCGCCCCAAGGGCAAGCCGGTTCCGGAGATGTCGCTGCGGCCCGTCGCCGGGCACCTCGGCGGGCTGCTGGGCCGCCCGGTGCGCTTCGTCGCGTCCACCGTGGGCGCCGAGGCGGAGCAGGCGACGCGGGAGATGAAGGACGGCGAGGTTCTGTTGATGGAGAACACCCGCTTCCTGCCCGGCGAGGAGAAGAACGACGCCGAGCTTTCACGGCAGATGGCGGCGCTGGGCGACCTCTACGTCAACGACGCGTTCGGCGCCGCGCACCGCGCGCACTCGTCCACCGCGGGCGTGGCGGAGGTGATGCGGGGCGAGGGCAAGCCCGCCGTCGCCGGCCTGCTGATGGACCGCGAGCTGGAGTACCTGGGCCGCGTCCTGGCCGAGCCCCGCCGGCCGTTCGTCGCCATCCTGGGCGGCGCGAAGATCTCCGGGAAGATCGACGTCATCCAGTCCCTCCTCCCAAAGGTCGACCGCCTGCTGATCGGCGGCGCAATGGCGAACACCTTCTTCCATGCCATGGGCCTGGATACGGGCAGCTCGCTCGTGGAGCCCGACCGCGTGGACCTCGCCCGCGAGCTGATCGACGGCTCCGGCGAGAAGCTCGTGCTGCCGGTCGATTGCGTCGTCGCCGAGAAGGTGGAGGCGGGGCAGAAGACGGAGACGGTGGACCGGGATGCGATCCCCGCCGGACGCATGGTGCTCGACGTCGGGCCCAAGACGGTGGCGGAGTATCGCGGGGTGATCGAATCCGCCGGCACCGTGCTGTGGAACGGGCCGATGGGCGTCTTCGAGGTGCCCGAGTTCGCGGCCGGCACCCGCGGCGTCGCTGAGGCGGTGGCTGACGCGACGGACCGCGGCGCGACCACGGTGATCGGCGGCGGCGACTCCGCGGCCGCCGTCGCGGAGATGGGGCTGGAGGAGCGCATCTCCCACGTCTCCACCGGCGGCGGCGCTTCGCTGGAGTTCCTGGAAGGCAAGACGCTGCCCGGGGTTGCCGCGCTGTCGGACCGGGAGGCCCCGTGACGCTGCGCAAGCCGGTCCTCGCCGGCAACTGGAAGATGCACATGGGCCCGTCGGAGACGCGGGCGTTCTTTGCGGACTTCCTCGCCGCCTGGCCCGCGCACGACGACCGCAGCGTCGTCTTCTTCCCGCCCGCCGTGTCCCTCGCCGCCGCGCGCGAAGCCCTTGGCGGACGGGAGGACGTGCTGCTCGGCGTGCAGAACGTCCACTGGGAGGTGAAGGGCGCATTCACGGGCGAGACATCCGCGCCGATGGCGGCGGATGCGGGTGCGCAGGCCGTCCTCGTGGGTCACAGCGAGCGCCGCCACGTCTTCGGCGAGACGAACGACGAGACGGCGAAGAAGGTCCGCGCCGTGCTCGACGCCGGCCTCGTCCCCATCCTCTGCGTAGGCGAGACCATCGGCGAGCGCCGCGCCGGGAGCGCGGACTCCGTCGTCCGCCAGCAGCTGGACGCCGTCTTGTCCACCCTGTCGGCGGAAGACGCCGAGCGGCTGGCCATCGCGTACGAGCCCGTCTGGGCCATCGGCACGGGCGAGACCGCATCTCCCGAAGATGCAGGCGCGATGCACCGCGTGGTGCGCGAGACGCTCGCCGCCGCGTTCGGTCCGGAGCGGGCGGCCGCGACGCCCGTCCTCTACGGCGGCAGCGTGAAGCCCGACAACGCGCGCGAGCTGCTGGCGACGGACGGGGTGGACGGCGTGCTGGTGGGCGGAGCCAGCCTGGACCCCGGCGGGTTCGCCGCCATCTGCGGCGCCACGGGTTGACAGTTGGCGCCCGCGGAGTAACTTCAAAGGCTTGACCACACGCCAGATCACCAGCCCCCGGACTCTCCCCGTGTTCTACCTGCTGCTCACGCTGCTCATCATCGACGCCGTATTCCTGATCCCCGTCGTCCTGCTCCAGTCGGGCAAGGGAGGCGGGCTCGCGGCCATGGGCGGCGGTGGCGGCACCGATACGCTGTTCGGCAGCCGGCAGGCGACCACGCTGCTGACCAAGGCGACCTGGTGGTGCGGCGGGATCTTCATGGCGCTGGCCTTCGCGCTCTCCATCCTGTCGTCCACGCCGCAGCGCGCCGCGAGCAGCATCCTTCAGCAGGAGCTGCAGGGCCGTCCGGCGGGCACCGCGCCCGCCGCCGCGCCTGCGATCCCCGGCACCAAGCCAGCCGGCACCGCTCCGGCGGGCGCCGCTCCCGCGACGGGCGCTCCGGCCACCGGCGCCGCGCCGGCCCCGGCCGCCCCGACTCCCGCGGGCACCGCCCCGGCGCCGAAGTAAGCTCCGCGGTGCAGGGAAGAACGAGAGCGGGCCGGCTTCTGCCGGCCCGCATTTTC
>DASRQW010000101.1 GCA_035696245.1 Longimicrobiaceae bacterium
GACGAGTGCTCGTGCGACGGAAGCATCGCTATTCATCCTTTCCTGAGAATCCGTCGAACCGTACCGACCGCTGGCGTGACATCTACAGGCGCTACGGTCGATGTGCGTCGTCCTATCTCGACTGAGGTCATCCGACGACAGCCATCATCCGAACAGACACGACGCCCCGGCTCCTTCGCAGGAACCGGGGCGTCGTTGCGCACGGGACGAACCGCGGCGGCTACTTCACAAAGAGCATGTCGCGGTACGTGGGCAGCGGCCAGTAGTCGTCCGGGACGATCTTCTCCAGGCGGTCCACCACGCCGCGGACGGCGGTCATCGCGGGGATGATGTGGTCGTGCATGTGGTGCGCCTTGGAGTCCAGGTCCTCGCCGCCCAGCTCCTCGTTCTGCTCGGTGAGCGTGCCCAGCGCGTCCGCCAGCTCGTCCACCAGCCCGTTGAGCTGCTTGATGATGCGGGTGAGGCCGGTGGACTCCAGCCCCAGCTCCTTGGAGCGGCCCGCGGCGGCGAGCAGGTCGTTCAAGTAGCGCAGCGCGGCCGGGAGCACCATGGTGCTGGCGATGCTGGCCGTGGTCTCGCCCTCGATGTTGACCGTCTTGAAGTACTGGTCCAGCGCCACCTCGTGCCGCGACTCCATCTCGCGGTGCGACAGCACGCCGTACTTCTCGAAGAGCGCCAGGTTCTTGTCGTTCACCAGGTTGGGCAGCGCGTCCAGCGTGGAGCGCAGGTTGAGCAGGCCGCGCTTCTCGGCCTCGGCGTGCCACTCGTCGCTGTAGCCGTCGCCGTTGAAGACGATGCGCTTCACGCGGCGGATCTCGGCGGTGAGCAGCGCCTCCAGCGCGTCCTCGAAGCTCTTGCCCGCCGCGATCTCGGCCTCGAGCTGCGTGCACATCTCGTCCACCGACTCGGCGACGATGGTGTTGAGCACCGTAGCCGGGAACGAGACCGACTGCGACGAGCCCAGCGCGCGGAACTCGAACTTGTTGCCGGTGAAGGCGAACGGCGAGGTCCGGTTGCGGTCGCCCGCGTGCTGCGGCAGGTGCGGCAGCACCGGCGTGCCCAGGCCCATCAGCCCGCCCTGCTTGCTGGACGTGGCGCTCCCGCTCTTCTCGATCTGGTCGAACACGTCCGCGAGCTGGTCGCCCAGGAAGACGGAGATGATGGCCGGCGGCGCCTCGTTCGCGCCCAGGCGGTGGTCGTTGCCCGCGTACGCCACGGCCGCGCGGATCAGGTCCTGGTGCCGCTCCACCGCGCGGAGCACGGAGGTGCAGAAGAAGAGGAACTGCATGTTGTCGTGCGGCGTGTCGCCCGGCTCCAGCAGGTTGGCCTGGTCGGTCCCCATCGACCAGTTCAGGTGCTTGCCGCTGCCGTTCACGCCCGCGAAGGGCTTCTCGTGCAGCAGGGCCACCAGGCCGTGCTTACGGGCGGCCTTGCGCAGCGCCATCATCATCAGCTGCTGGTGGTCGCAGGCGATGTTGGCGTTCTCGTAGATGGGCGCCATCTCGAACTGGCCGGGCGCCACCTCGTTGTGCCGCGTCTTCACCGGCACGCCCAGGCGGTAGAGCTCGTGCTCCACGTCCATCATGCAGGCCAGCACGCGGTCCGGGATGGAGCCGAAGTAGTGGTCCTCCAACTCCTGCCCGCGCGGCGGCTTGGCGCCGAAAAGGGTGCGCCCGGACGTCATCAGGTCCGGCCGGCGGAAGTAGAACTCCTCGTCGATGAGGAAGAACTCCTGCTCCGGGCCGCACGTGGCCATCACCCGCTTGCCCTGCACGCCGAAGAGGCGCAGAGCGCGGCTGGCCTGCTGGTCCAGCGCGTTGATGGAGCGCAGCAGCGGGATCTTCAGGTCCAGCGCGTCGCCCGTCCACGAGGCGAACGCGGTGGGGATGGAGAGGTAGCACCCCGCCGGCGTCTCCACGATGAAGGCGGGCGAGGTGGGGTCCCACGCCGTGTAGCCGCGGGCCTCGAACGTCGCGCGCAGCCCGCCGGAGGGGAACGACGACGCGTCGGGCTCGCCCTGGATCAGCTCCTTGCCGCTGAACTCGGCCACGGCGCCGCCGCCCACGTTGGGCGTGATGAACGAGTCGTGTTTCTCGGCCGTGGAGCCGGTGAGCGGCTGGAACCAGTGCGTGTAGTGCGTGGCGCCCTTCTCCAGCGCCCACTCCTTCATGGCGAGCGCCACCGCGTCCGCCGCGGCGGGGTCGAGCTGCGTGCCGTCGTTCAGCGTGGCGACGAGGGCCTTGTACACGGGCTTCGGAAGACGCGCGCGCATCTCCGAGAGGCCGAAGGTGTTCTCGCCGAAAATGGCTTCCATGTCCATCGGCTTGCGGGCGGTGCCTGCGCCGTTGATGGCGTCGGAGGCCCAGCTCTTGGCTGCGGCGAGGGTGTCGAAGCGGGCGGTCGGCTTGGGCATTGGCCAGGTCCTCGGGTTCCGGGTGAGCTGCGAACGGGCGACTTGTGAACGCTTCTGCTGGCGGACGGGCCGCCCCTACGCGCCGGTCTCGGCGGGGCGCGTGCCCAGCCGGAGTCGGTTGGTTTCCTTCAGGGTCGACAGGACGATGCTGGTGGTGGTCCACTGCACGCCCGGCCACGACTGGATCTCGGCGAGCAGCGCCTCCAACGTGGAGGTGCTCTCCGTGCGGATCTTGAGCAGGTGCGAGCCCTGCCCCGTCACCGAGTGGCATTCCAGGATGGCGGGGTGCTCCCCCGCGCGGTCGCGGAACGCCGGGTAGAACTGCGAACCGCTCATCCCCACGAAGATGAAGGCGGTCACATCCCACCCCACCTTGCGCGGGTCCAGCACCACGGTGAAGTGCCGGATGATGCCGCGCTCCTCCAGCTTCCGCAGCCGTTCGCCCACCGCGGGCGACGAGAGGCCGACCGCCTGCGCCAGGTCGTGCTGCGAGACGCGCCCGTGCTCCTGGAGCAGGTCCAGCAGCTGGAGGTCGATGTCGTCGATCCGGGCCGGTGCGCTCATACCTTACTTTCTAAAGTCACTACGCGTGTCCACTAAATTTCATTAGGAAGATACGACTGATCGCCTGCGTATGCAAGAGGCGTGCACCGCCGTGTACCGACAGCAGCGCGAACGTGCGACCAGCGACGCCGCCCCGTCGGTATCTGGGGCATCTGCCCACGGCGTCTCCTCGCATCCTGGCCTGAGGGCTTCGGGTTCGGATGACGAACCTCGTGCTCCACTCCCGCCATCTAAAACCTTCGTGGCAGGACGGGATATGAGCGATGGATTGGGCTCCACAGAATACGTATACTGGTTCCTTGACGTCCTTTTCTAACCTTCAACAGCATCTTTGGAGACGTGGACTCATGCACAAAGTTCTTGACGGGCCAGTTCGAGCTACACTATCCTGGTCGGGCAGGCCAATCCCTCACCCCTTTGTCTGGAGGACAACCATGCTGCCACACGAACTGCCGGGAACTGGGCTGGAGACGTTCGATCCGTATCAGGATCCCACGATGGCGGCGGCGGCCGCGCTCTACGGGGGCGCGCCGCACTGCCCGTTCGATGGGCAGGGCAACTACCTCTGCATCTGCGCCGAGATCTGATGCGGTGAACGCGGTCCGCAGGATGCCGCGCGCTGCGGCATCCTGCGGGCCCGACCGGCTTTCCTTCCCCGACCACCACCAAGGCATCCGCATGGAATCCAACGCCGAGCAGCCTGCCGGCCCGCCCCGGGCGCGGGTGGTCGTGCTGGAGGCACCCCGTGGCGCCGCGCGCCGGGCACGCCTGGAGCGCTGGGCCGCCGCACGCCGGCGCGGCGGCCAGGCCTGGCTGCTGCCGTGCGACACGGAGACCGGTGGCGTCTGGGCGGGGGTCGAGGAATGGATCGGCGATCTCCTGCCGGGCTTGGAGAGCGCTGCGCCGGACCTTTTCCTGGCGCACGACGGCGAGCTGACGCAGGTGGTGCCGGCGCTGCGCACCCGCGTCCGCCCCCGCCACGTGAGCCTCACCGACGCGTCCAACAAGGACGAGGCGGTGCGGAACTACGCCGCCGACCGGGTGAAGCGCATCCCGCACGGCGTGATCGACCTCCTGGCCGCCTGGCACGCACGGACCGGCGGCGGACGCTGGGCCGTGGCGTGCGACGATTTCGACCGGCGCGGCCCCATCGCGAGCCACTTCTTCCGCCACCTGCTGCGCCGCAAGGGCACGGAGCTCGGCCTGACCATGGTGGTGGCGGTGGACCCCGGTGCAGGCGACGAGACCGCGCGCGAGCTGGAGCCGTTCGCGCGCGTGCGGCGGGTCCGCCTGGACCTGGCGGAGGGCGGCGGGCCAGAGCCGGAAGCGGCGGAAGCGGAGAGCCGGGCGGCCGAGATGGAGGCGTGGGTGAAGACCGACACGCTCCACATCCGGATGCACGCGCACACCCTTGCGCGGCTGTGGGAACGGGCCGGCCGCGCGGACCGCGCCACGTACTGGCGCATGGCGCAGCTCGGCATCCTGACGCAGCTCGGCTACTACGAAGACGCTCTCCGGCTGGCGCCCGCGGTGGAGCGCGACATGGCGCTCTTCGACGGCACGGACGCGCCGTACCGCCGCGCCGCCGTGGTGAACAAGCTCTACACCGTCTACCTCACCGCGGGCCGCGTGGACGCCGCGCGCGACGTGCTCCAGCGGGAGGGGCTGGACCGCCTCGCGGTACCCGAGGAAAGGGCGCACGCGCTCTACCAGATGTCCATGCTGCACGCGCGCTTCCTGCCCGCGCGCGACCTGCCCCTGGCCGAGCGCTACCTGCACGAGGCTTTGGAAGAGATCGAGCGGGCCGACCTTCCACCGGACGAGCGCCACTTCCACACCGTCTTCCTCCTCAACGGCTTGGCCTACGTCCGCGTCCGCGAAGGCCGCCCCGCCGAGGCCGTGGAGATGACCACGGCCAACTATGCGCGGCTGGACGACCACCTCCCGGCCGAGCGGCACCG
>DASRQW010000102.1 GCA_035696245.1 Longimicrobiaceae bacterium
TCTCCAGCGAGGGCATGGGCCCGTCGTGGCCGCACTGCGAGAGCGGCACCCAGCGGCACCCGGCCAGCGGCAGGCACGCCTTCTTGGCGATGCGCGCCCGGTAGCGCACGTGGGCCGAGACGTTCACCGCGCCGCCATCCACCGACATGCGCAGGGCGTCGCGCTCCCACGCCTCCTTCACGTACACGGTGCCGATCACCGGCGCGTCGCCCGCCACGTGCCACTCGTCCTCGTTGCCGCCGCGGGGGGGCACGGCCGCCTCCACGTCGTCCGCGATGCCGGCCAGCGAGAGCGTGACCGGCAGGTGCACCACGCTCGCCGCGGGTTCCGGCAGATCCGCCGCGGGCGAGCCTCCCTCGGGCGGGGGGATGCGCACCCGAGTTCCGCACGCCGCCGCGCATGCGACGAGCAGCACGGGCACGGCCATGCCACGCCACCAGCGCACGCGCGTCGGCCGGGCTCCGCTTGGGGATATGGACGGCGGGTCGGGACGGGAGATGCGGGGCGGCTGCACCGTGGAGGACCGGGCGTGGCGGGTGTCCGATGCGCGGAGCGCGCGGATGTGCTTGCGGGCGAACGGGATGGATGCCATCCGAGCACCGCCTGCCCTCCCAAGCTGGCGCCCGCTCGCCCGCCGCGCCAGTACGGCGTTGTCCGTCGCGCCCGAATCGATCGAATCCACCGCCTCCGTCGAATCGACCCGGCAACGGCGATCTGCCTGGCCGCCTCGCCCGGCCGGCGGCTGGGCGCCTACCGCGGCGGCTCCAGGTCGAAGACGCCGACGGGGCGGAGGTGCTTCTCCTCCCCGATGCTCCACTTCGCCACGGTGATCTTCCAGCCGTCGGCCTCCATCGGCTCCAGCACGCGCAGGCTGATGGAGCGGAAGGGATCGGAGATGAGCATGCGCCCGCCGCGCGCCAGGCCTCCGTCGAAGATGCGGCGCAGGTGCGGGTGGAAGGTCACGCCGTACAGGATGTCGGCCCCGATGATCCAGTCGAACGCCTCGTCCTTCCAGTCCGTCCAGTCCACCAGCCGGTGCTCGATGCCGCGCACGCCGTTCCGCTCGCCGTTGCGCTTGCAGACCTCCATCGCCAGCTCCGCCTTGTCGGTCTGCACCACGTGCGCGCCGAGCGATGCGGCCACGATGCCCGGCAGGCCCGTCCCGGCGCCCAGCTCCAGCACGCGCTTTCCGCGGAAGTCGTCCGCCCGCGCCACCAGCTCGTGCGCCAGGGCGATGGCCGAGGGCCACAGCGAGACGCCGTACGGCAGCACCTCGCGCATGGCGCCGATCACCTCCTCCTCGTCGTCGTGCGTGAGCACCGTGTTGGTGTGCAGGATGCTCCACTGGCGCCCGCCCAGCCCCAGCCGGTACTCGTGCAGCGGAAAGTCGCCCGCGCTGGTGTGCAGCATCTCGGGCTGTACGGCGGATGCGGTCATGTCGTCGGGTCGTATGGATCGTGGTTTCGCATCCGGCCCGCACAGAGCGCCGGATGCCGTTCATCTACCGATGCCATCTACAAGATGCCTGCCCGGTGGAACGGACGAAGGGGCGGCACCCGCACCGGTGTCGCCCCTCCGTTCGTCCGGCCCTGACGGGGTTCAGCGCGAGCGGTTCAGCAGGTTGTCGATCTTGTTCCACTCCTGCGTCAGGTCCGCCAGGTCGTCGGCGTCCAGCTCCGAGCCGCCGCCAGAGCGGCCGTCCTTCATCAGCTGCATCAGGCGGTCCCGCCGCTGCTCCAGCTTCGCGCGCTCCGCGTCGGTCAACGTGGTCCCGTCGCTCATCGCACTGCCTCTCCTTGCCGTGGGCGGATGACTGCATCGCACGCCCCAGATTAACGCGTCCCGCCCTCCCGCGCGAGAAGCCATCACTCTACGCTCCCGCTGATGATGGGCGTCTGCATGCTCGCCTGCGTCGTCCCCACCCGCCGCGCCCTCCCGCGTCGAGCCTCCCGACGCGCTCCGGGCGGGTGCGTGGCCCACCGCCCGAAATGCGACGACGGGGGAGGACGATGACCGTCCTCCCCCGCATCTCGATCTTCCCTTCACCGCCTCAGCGTCGCGCGACCGAGATCAGGCAGCGTCCCTGCCTCGGACGGATAGACGCGATGCGACGTGAGGACGCCCTCATCGCGGAAGTAGCGGCTCAGATCCTCCCGGGTGTTGAGGTCCACCCGCCGGCCCAACATCTCTGACAGCTCGTCCTGCAAAGCGAAGAACGCGAAGCCGAGACAGTGTCCCGGCTCGAGCTCGACGAGCACGTCCACGTCGCTCTCGGGGCCGAAGTCGTCGTGCAGCACGGAGCCGAAGAGCGCCAGGCGCCGGATGTGGTTGCGGCAGCAGAAGTCCGCGAGCGCCGATCGAGGCATGCCGATCTTCGGACCGGACATGTCACCCCGCAGCCTCGGAAACCAGCGGGACCGCCGCATCCTCAGAATCCGTTGCCCCCCGCGCGATCGAGTAGACGATCGGTGCGGCGACGAAGGGGATGTGGCCGATGAGCTGGATCAGCCATCGGATTGAGAACGTGGGCGGGCGATGGACGAGCAGCGGAATCACCACGAGCGACATGACGAGCCAGATGAACGGCCCGTAGACCGCGGCGGCCTTCAGCGCGCCGAAGCGCGAGCCGGACCACGCGGCGAACCCGCTCCGACCGGTTGAAGATCGCCAGGAACACCGCCGACCAGGCGAACGCGACCCCGAAGTGCATCAGCACGCCGACGGCGGCGGTGCGCGTCCCGCCCTCCAGCGCAGCCGGCCCCAGCAGCGTGGAGGCCACGCCCTGCCAGAGCCGCGTCACGGTGGAATGGTAGAACCCCGCGCTCAGCACGCACGCGAACAAGCCGTCGGTGACGCCCGTCAGCAGCCCGGCGACAGCGATTCTCGACGGGCTCACGCGGGCGGGAACCGCTGGAGATGCTGTGATGGGCACGGGAAGCCTCGGCGTGGAGGTAAGCGGCGGGGAAGAGACACTGAACGTTCAAATCACTATACGTCGCCGCCTTCGCAGCCGTCCAGTGACTTCTCAGCACCGCCGCGTTCTGCCCGGCTCGGATGCTCGGACGGCCCGCCCGGCTAAGAGCCTATCTGGAAATTGCGAATGTGATAGGCTTCTCGCATGAGCAAAGCAACGAAGAAGCTACCGGACGATCCGACGATCTGGCGTGTGGATGATGCGCTGTGGGAGCGCTTGGCACCGCTGCTGGTGATCGAGAAGGTAGGAAAGAAGTCCGGAAGGCCACGCAAGAGCGATCGTCAGATCCTGGACGGGCTGATCTGGCTGGCACGCACCGGAGCGCAGTGGGATGCGCTGCCGCGAGAGTTCGGGGCAAGTCCACGGTGCATGACCGCTTTCAGGAGTGGATCCGCCACGGGGTGTTCGCCCGAGCCTGGGCGGTGCTGCTGGAAAAGTACGACGACCTGGTGGGCATCGATTGGACCTGGCAAGCTGCCGACGGCTGCATCGTCAAAGCTCCGCTGGGAAAAAGGGGGCTGACGGCGAGGCGCAGGCCACGGGGCGCAACCCCACCGACCGGGGGAAGAGCGGAAGCAAGCGCCACCCCCTGACCGACAGCCGAGGTGTCCCGCTGGCGGTCGTGCTCTCGGGCGCGAACCGGCACGACATGAAGAAGCTCGGCGAGCTGCTGGACGCGCCGGTCCTTTCCGCCCCCGCGGCCGAAGTGGCAAAACGTCACCTCTGCTTGGACTGGGGATACGCCTATCCCGTCTGCCGCCGGACCGCAGCGGAGAAGGGCTACACGCCCCACATCCCGCCCAAGACCAGCGAGCAGGCCCCGCTGCCGGCACCGGGTGATCCCGACCGCCATCCGGCACGGCGGAGGTAGTCGAGGTCTGCCACTCCTGGTTCAACCGCTTCCGTCGGCTCCTCATCCGCTTGGATAAGCGCGCCGACAGCTACCTGGGGTTCGTGCAGCTCGCCGCGCCGCTCATCATCTACCGGAAAAGTCCGTTCAGCACTTTTCGGATAGACTCTTGGTCAATGTATCCATTCAGCCATTACTGCATTCGGCTGCTGTCAGGCCGCCGCACGACACGAGCATACCGGGCCATCCGGGCGTCGATGCAAGCAAGCAGCGAGAAATGATTTGACAGCAGTGTTCCCTGAGTCATTGTGCCATCCCACGGCCTGGTGCCTGTGGCGCCAAGCGCGATTCCGGCATGCGAGCCGCGACGATTTCCTTGACATTCGCCGTCATTCCCTGTTGGATACAATATTGGCACCGTCGGAACGCATATGCCTCTCTTGCAAGATACGTCTTTTTCGCGAAGGAACTCTGGGCTTACACACCGCCGCCCTGCACGAAAATCAGACAATTTATGCGGAGCCCCTGCGGGATGGCGCGTGTGCGCCGCGCCTGATTCGGGGGATGCCACCTGCCAGTTCATCGCTGCTCAAACATGGAACTGAACCGGCGCGGACCGCCTTCCGCGACCCCCGCGTTTCCCGGCATCACTCCCGGCCCTGCGGCCGCAGTTACGCACGCGGCCTGGCGCGTGCGGGTGCACGATCCGCACCCCGTCCGTTTGGCCCGCGTGCGCCACGCCCTGGAGGCGTTCGCCGTTCAGTGCGTGACTGACACGGGGGAGCTGACAGGGTACGCGGATGGGATGGCAGTGCTGGCGCTGGACGAGCCGGGCGGGAGCGCGCGAGCACTGGTGACGGTGCGGGTGCTACGCGAAGCGGGGTCCGCGGTGCTGTGCTACGGCAACGGCGTGCGGCACTGGCCCGTCGGGGTGCAGTGCCGCCCGGTGCTGGCCGGGGCCGTGCACCTGCTGGACAGCGCGCAACCCGGCTTCGCGCAGGAGTTGGCGGCGCGCGTCGGGGCCCTGCACGCGGCCGAGCGTGAGCGTCAAGCACAGTTGCACGACGTTCGCCAGATGATGCGGGCGGTGGGGTTTGAGGGCGGGAGCGCCGCGCTGCTAGCCACCTTCCGCTCTGTGCTGCGCGCCGCCGCGCTGAGCGATGTGCCCGCCCTGTTCCTCGGCGAGACAGGCACGGGCAAGGAGTTGCTGGCGCGCGCGATCCACCGGCTGGACCTCAAGCGGCGCGGTGGGCCGTTCGTGGCGGTGAACTGCGCGGCCATCAGCCCAGGCGTCGCCGAGAGCGAGCTGTTCGGACACCGGCGCGGCGCGTTCACCGGCGCGCATCAGGACCGGCGCGGGCTAGTGCGCTCGGCCGACGGCGGAGTGCTGTTCCTGGACGAGGTGGGCGAGCTGGACACGCAACTCCAGGGCAAGCTGCTGCGCGTGCTCCAGCAGGGCCGCGTGCTGGCCGTGGGCGACGACCGCGAGGTGGCGGTGGACGTGCGCGTGATCGCCGCCACCAACCGCGACCTCGACGAGATGGTGCGCCAGCGCGCCTTCCGGGCGGACCTGTTCCACCGGCTGAACGTGCTGACGGTGCGCATCCCCCCGCTACGCGAGCGGCCCGACGACGTGGGGCCGCTGGTGGAGCATTTCGCCGCGCAGTTCGGCGCGGGGCGAGGCCCGGCGGCCACGGAGCGCTTCGTGGCGGCGCTGCGTCAGGCACGGCTCCCCGGGAACGTGCGGCAGCTGGAGAACCTGGTGCGCCGGATCCTGGCCGCGCGCGAGGGCGACGCCCTGCTGGACCTGCCCGACCTGCCGCCCGAGATCCTGCGCGAGGTGGCCGGGTCGTCGTCCGCCGCTGTTTCGCCTCCCGCGGGGGAGGATGCGGAGGACGACTTCCCCGCCCCGCCGGCGGATTCCGCCGCGGCCGCGATGGACCCCGCCGGGGTGCTGGCGGCGAACGACTGGAGCCTGGCGCGCTCGCTGGCGTACTGCGAGGCGTTGCTGATGCAGGCGGCGCTCGCGGCGGCGGGGGGCAACCACTCGCGCGCGGCGCGGATGCTGGGGATCACCGCACGCAGCGTCTACAACAAGGTCCACAAGCACCACCTGAACGGCTGACCTCGGCCGCGACTCACACGGCCCGGCCCGGCGGGCGCGGAGACGATTCGTCTCCGCGCCCTCTGCTTTGCGTTCCACACTTTTCCGCGCGCGCATCCTGCGCGCGGACGCGGCGCAGGCATGCGCGTTCGGCCCCCAGCGCCGTTCTTCACCCCCGCGGAACCCGGAACGATCATTCCGGAATCGCGCTTCCGCAGGTAGAAAACGCCTTCCGCAACGCGCGCCGGACGCGCACCGGCCCACGTCGGCTGCATCGCCGCAAACCCATCTCCATCAACGTCTTGCAATCTCGCCTACGCCCGCGGGTGAGGCGGTATGGGCGTTGCCCGGAGAGGAGGCTGTCCGACCTTCGCCCGGCGGCCTTCCCGGAGCCCCGTGACCCAACCCGACACGCACACCGGCGGCCGCGCCCGCTTTCGCATCCGGGACGTTCACCATCCCGAGACCCGCGAGCTCCTGGAGGCGCTGCACGGCGGCGACGTGTTGGAAGGCGAGGTGCTGGACCTGTCCGACAGCGGGCTGGACCCCGCCGTCTTCGCCGTAATCCGGGTCGACCGGTTCGACCGCCCCGTGGTGTTGCCCGTCGAGCGGCTGGTGAGCGCGCCGGCCCCGGAGGGCGGGCGATGAGCGACTACACCGTGATCAAGCTCGTGAACGAGCACCTGCGGCAGGTGCTGTTCGACGGGATGCTGGGCGAGACCGCGCAGTTCTTCAGCGGGCTCGAGGCCATCCACCTGGGCTCGCCCAAGGAGACGGTGGAGGCCACCACCATGAGCGGAAAGCCGGTGCTGAGCGTGTTCCTCTACCAGGTCACCGAGGACCCGTACATGAAGAACCGCCCGCCCGTGCAGGTGGGCACCGAGCAGCGCATGCCCCCCATGGCGCTGCGCTTCCACTACCTGATCACCCCCGTGCTCTCCAGCCCCGACGGTAACGCGCTGGTGCTCGGCAAGGTGCTGGAGACCATGTACGACCACCCCACCCTCACCATCACCGACCCGCTCAGCAGCCAGGCCGAAGACATCCGCGTAGTCTTCGAAACGCTGTCGCTGGGCGACCTGGCGGAGGTGTGGGAGGCGCTGCGCGAGCCCTACCGCGTCTCCGTGGCCTACCAGCTCCGGGTTCCGAGGCTGCAGAGCGGGCGGACGCAGATGGCCGTACCCGTGGGCGAGGCCGCCGGCGACTACGCGGGGGCGACCCCGTGAGGCCCGCCGTGCTGGAGCGCCGCCGCCGCGTCGCGTCGCTCGTCCTGCGCCCCGTGGACGCGCTGCGCGAGACCATGAACCGCCCCCCCGACGAGCGCGGGCCCCTGGGCCCCGTGCGCCTGCGCATCGAGGGCCGCGTGGACGGGAGCGACATCCGCGCGCTGCCGCCGAAGACGTCGCCGCCGGTGCGCAACCTGTCGGGCGACACGGTGTTCGTCGATCTCCGCCTCCCGGCCGCGACGTATCGCCTGGCGCTGGAGCGCGACCCCCGAGACCGCCTGGGCGACCGCTACGAGGAGTTGGACGCCGCCCAGCGTGACGTGGCGTGGGACCCCGACACACCCCCACCGGGGCTGCCGGACGGAACGCCCCACCCCGCGCGGCTGCTGATGCTGCGGCTGCGGCCGTCGGCATCGTACCCCTTTCCCCCCGGCCTGCCGCTGGTGCGCGGCACGCTGCGCTGGTTCGACGGCGACGCCCTGGCCGGCGCGGTGGTGCGCGAGCCCGGCGCGCTGGTCCCCGAAAGCCGCGTGGACGCCGGCGGGAGCTGGGCGCTGGCCTTCCCGGGCGCGAAACCGAACGGGCCGGCGAACCTCGAGCTGCTCGTGGACGACGTCGATGCGAACGCCAAGCCCAGTGGCGGGGCGTACCTGGCGGTGTGGCCGAAGCTCTGGCCCACGCAGTGGAAGCGCGCGGCCACAGTCACCCAGCGCCAGCCGTCACTCGAGGGGCTGGTCCTGGGCCCCGACGACCGTCCGGTCGAGGGCGCGAACGTCACGCTCGTCGGATTTTACGGGAACCTCGCCACGGCGCGAGACGGCCGCTGGCGCTACTACTTCCCCCCCGCCACCGCGGCCGGTACGGCCGACGTGGTGGTGCAGCGCTTGGGGCACCCCGACGTGACCCTGTTCAACGTGCCGTTCGCCGCCGCCGCCGCCAGCCAGGCGCCGGTGGCGCGGCTGAATTGAAGGCGAACCCCAGCCACAGGCCAGGTGAAGCATGCCCGAGTACCTCTCCCCGGGTGTTTACGTCGAGGAGATCGACGTCGGCACCAAGCCCATCGAAGGCGTGTCCACCAGCAACCTGGGGATCGTCGGCTGCACTGAGCGCGGGCCCCTCGACCCGCGTCTGGTCACCAGCCGGCTCGAGTTCCAGCGGCTATACGGCGACCCGGTGGACGTGACCCTGAGCTTCATGCCGCTGGCGGTGAATGGCTTCTTCGACAGCGGTGGCCGGCGCTGCTTCGTGGCCCGGGTGGCCGCCTCCGACGCGGTGCCCGCCGGGGGCGCCTTCGGCGGGCTGCTGCTGAGCGCGCTGGGGCCGGGCAGCTACGGCCTCAACCTCCTGGTGCGCATCCGCCCCGCCTCGCTGCAGGACGCCAGCCAGTTCCGGGTGGACCTGCTGTACTACCGTGACGGCGTCCCCTCCACCTTCGGCACCGCCAATTGGGTGGACCCGCTGGCCCAGGGCGCGCGCTCCAAGCCCAACTACCGCGAACCCACCGCCGTGGAGTCATTCGACAACCTCTCCGCCAGCCGCAACGCGCCCAACTACGCCCCCAGGCAGATCGAGGGCTCGTCACTCGTGTGGGCGCAGTGGGACGAGGCGACCAACCCCACCCACGACCGCCCGGCTGACACCTCCGGCGACTACCAGCAGCTGCAGGGCGGGGACGACGGCACCGTGGTGCAGCTCGTCGACTTCACCGGCGGGCCGGTCTCCGAGACGCGCACCGGGCAGGACTACGTATACAGCACCGGACTGGCCGGCCTGGCCGCGGTGGACGACGTGAACATCCTGGCCGCGCCCGACGAGCACTCAATGCCGGGCCTGCGCACGGCGGTGGTGAGCCAGTGCGAGGAGCTGCGCGAGCGCTTCGCCATCTTCTCGGTACCCAGCAACCGCCGCAACGCCACCGAGATCATCAACAACAACGAGATCGACCCGCCCACCACCTTCGCGGCGCTGTACTGGCCGTGGATCTGGGTGCTGCACCCGCGCACCGCCGCGCGCGTGCTGATGCCGCCCGTGGGGCACGTGGCCGGGATCTATGCGCGCACCGACGTCGAGCGCGGCGTGCACAAGGCGCCCGCCAACGAGGTGATCCGCGGCGCCGTCGACCTCCAGTTCCCCGTCGCGCGCGGGCAGCAGGAGCTGCTGAACCCGCGCGGCGTGAACGTGCTGCGCGACTTCCGCCCAGACCGCCGCGGCATCCGCGTGTGGGGCGCGCGCACCCTCAGCGCCGACCCGATGTGGAAGTACATCAACGTGCGCCGGCTCTTCCTCTTCCTCGAGGAATCGATCGACGAGGGGACGCAGTGGGTGGTGTTCGAGCCCAACAGCGAGCCGCTGTGGGACCGCCTGCGCCGCTCCATCGAGAGCTTCCTGCTCACCGTGTGGCGCAACGGGGCGCTGATGGGCACCCGCCCGGACCAAGCCTTCTACGTCAAGTGCGACCGCACGACCATGACCCAGGATGACATCGAGAACGGTCGGCTGATCTGCTACATCGGCGTGGCGCCGGTGAAGCCCGCCGAGTTCGTGATCTTCCGCATCCACCAGTGGGCGCTGGGCGCCAAGACCGCCGTCTGATCACACCGAGGGGAGACGCGTCGGCGGCGGCGAGTCCCCAGAGGCGGCGGACGGTGTGACCGGAGGCACCGACATCAACCGGATTCCGAACCAACCGGAGACAAGGCCATGGCTGACACCGGCGATCGCAACGATCCCTACGGCGCGTACAACTTCCTCGTGGAGCTCGACGGGGTGACCGTGGCGGGGTTCTCGGAGGCGAGCGGGCTCACCAGCGAAAGCGACGTGGTGGAGTACCGCACGGGCGCCGAGGACACCACCGTCCGCAAGCTCCCGGGGCTCAAGAAGTTCAGTAACCTCACGCTCAAGCGCGGCTTCACCGCCAGCGACGAGCTGTGGAAGTGGCGCCTGGAGGTGCTGAACGGCGCCACCGTGCGCCACAGCGGCACCATCGTGCTGCTGAACGAGGCGCGGCAGGCGGCCATCAAGTGGACCTTCCGCGAGGCGTGGCCCAGCAAGTGGGAGGGACCCACCTTCAACGCCAAGACCAGCGAGATGGCGATCGAGACGCTGGAGCTGGCGTGCGAGGGCGTGGAGCTCGAACTGGCCGGCTGAGCGCTATGCCCGCGCTCCTCCCCGCCCCCGGCGTCCGCTTCCACTCGGCCGACCCGCCGCGCTCGCTCCCTGAGCTGCGCAGCGACGTGGCCGGCTTCGTGGGCTACGCGGAGCGTGGGCCGCTGCACACCCCGATGCGGGTGGAGAGCTGGCACCAGTTCGAGAGCGGCTTCGGCGGCTTCGGCGCGGGGGGATTCCTCCCCTACGCCGTGCACGCCTTCTTCGAGAACGGCGGCCAGACCGCGTGGATCGTCCGCGCCGCCGTCCCCCCCGGCGACGGCTCCGTCCCCTGGCACCGCCAGGCGCGCGACGCCTATGCCGAGCTCCCGCTGGAGACCCCCGGCGGCGACCGCGACCCCCCGCTCATCCTGGTCCGCGCCCGCTCCCCCGGCCGCTGGGGGAACCGCCTGTCGGTCGAGATCGCCCCCGCCGGCACCGGCGCCGACACGCGCGTGACCCTGGTGGTGCGCGACCGCGACGGCAACGTGTGGCGGATGCCGGACTGCTCGCTGGACCCCGCGGACGGGCGCTACCTCCCGCGCGTGGTCGAGACCGCGCCCGAGCTCCCGGTGCGGATGGACCTGGCGCTCCCCGACCCCGGGGAGGCGGTGGCCCCGCTCGCGGCGAAGAAGCAGCTCCGCGGCGGGCGCGACGGCACCGGCGCCTGCGGCCGCGACCACCTCCTGGGCGGCGAGACCGACGCCAGCGCCCGCTGGGGGCTGGGCGCGCTGCTGGACGTGGACGAGGTGGCGATCGTCGCCGTTCCCGAGAGCGGCGAGTTCCCCGCAGACCCCGCCGAGCCGGCGCCGCCCGCGCAGCCGCCCGCGTGCGACGACCTCTCCGCGCCCGAGCCGGACGTCCTCCGCGCCGTCCTCCCGCAACGGCCGGCGGCGTGGACGGTGGACGAGGCGGCCGCGTACCTCGGCGCCACCCCCGAAGCCCTGCGCCAGGCCAACCCTGGCCTTGCGGACCCCGTTCCCCCCGGCGCGCCGCTCCGCCTCCCCGTCCCCCGCTCCGCGCACCCGGCGGACCCGCGCATCGACGACCCGAGGCCCTGGTGGGCGCCCGGAGACCCGGCGTCCGCGGTCCGCGAGGGGGTGGAGCGGATGGCGGCGGCGCACGGGCTGACGCCGGCCGAGCTGCTGGCCGCCAACCCCGCCTTCCGCCCGGCGATCGCGGGAGACGCGGCGTGGACCGCGCCCGACGTCCCCGTGGTGGTCCCCGAGCCCGCGCCCGAGCCGCCCGCGCGCTGGGGGCAGGACCGCGCCGGGGAGTGCGCCCGCGCGCTGATCCGCTTCTGCGAGCTGCGCCGCGACTGCGTGGCGCTGATCGACCCGCCGGGCGACGCGAGGACCGCGGAAGCGGTGGAAACGTTCCGCGCGGAGCTCGACACCACCTTCGCCGGCCTCTACTGGCCCTGGCTGCGGACGGAGCTCGACCCGCGCCGCGGCGCCTCCGGCGCGTGGGCGCCGACGGTCGACGTGCCGCCCTCGGGGTGGGTGGCGGGGCTCACCGCCGCGGCGGACCTGGCCGCGGGGCCGCACCGCTCGCCCGCGGGGCAGACGGCGCGGCGCGCGCTGGCGCTGGCGGCGCCGGTGGACGAGGCGGTGCACGGCCGGCTGAACGCGCGCGGCATCAACGTCTTCCGCGAGCGGCCGGTGCGCGGGGTGGTGCTCGAGGGGGCACGCTCGCTGGCGGCGGGGGCGGCCGGCGAGTGGCGCTACCTGAACGTGCGCCGCGTGTTCCTCACCATCGCCGAGGCGATCGAAGAGGGGACGCAGTGGGCGGTGTTCGAGAGCAACGGCCCGCTGCTCTGGGCCGACCTGCGCGACGGGGTGCGCAGCTACCTGCGCGAGCGCTGGCGCCGCGGCTGGCTGATGGGCGAGGAGGCGGCCGACGCCTTCTACGTGCGCTGCGACGAGGAGACCAACACCGCCGAGACGCGCGACCAGGGGCTGGTGATCGCCGTCGTCGGCCTCAGGCTCCCGCCGCCCATCGAGTGGATCGTGGTCCGGATCGGCCGCTCCGCGCTGGGGCTGGAGATCCTGGACGTGCAGCGCGCCTGAGGAGGACGAGCGATGCCCGCCACCGGCGCGCGCCCCGACCCGCTGGCCGCCTTCCGCTTCCGGGTGCGCATCGAAGGGCGCGAGGCGGGGGGGTTCTCCGAGGTCTCGGGGATCCAGGCCGAGGTGGAGGTGCTGGAGGTGCGCGCGGGAGGCGAGAACACCTTCGTCCACAAGCTCCCCGGCCCCACCAAGCACGGGAACCTGACGCTGCGGCGGGGGCTGGCCACCCTGGAGCTGTGGGACTGGTTCGCGGACATCGTCGCCGGCCGCGTGTCGCGCCGCACGGTGTCGGTGGAGCTCCTCCCGGGGGGGCAGCCGGGGAAGCCGGTGCGGTGGGTGTTCGAGAGCGCGTTCCCCGCGCGGTGGACGGGGCCCGAGCTCAAGGCCGAGCAGAGCACCATCGCCGTGGAGGCGGTGGAGCTGGCGTACCACGGGTTCGTGATGGAGGAGTGATCCCCATGCCGCTGTACGTGCACGAGGTGGAAGCGAGCGTGGCCCCGCCCGAGGGGTCCGGCACGGGCGTGGGCCACGGCCTGCGCCCCGAGCAGTTCACCGCGCTGGTGGACGCCGTGGCGCGCGAGCTGGCGCGCCGCAAACGCGGCGCCGACGCGCTGCGCGCCGACGCGAAGCTCACCGGCACCAATCGCCCGCCCTCGGTGGGCGGCTGAGGGAGACGCGCATGGACACCCGGCTCACCATCACCGTCACCGACCACGACGCCATCGACGCGCCGCGGCTGCCGCAGACCATCGAGGCCCAGTACAACCCGGCCGAGCTCACGCTGGAGAAGGGCGCGCAGCTGGGCGAGCAGGCCATCCCCGGCCTCGACTCGCCGCTCCTGCAGTTCGTGCGCGGGCAGACGCAGAAGCTCTCGGTGGAGCTCACGCTCGACGAGGCCTCGGCCGCGCCGGGCAAGGGGGTGAAGGAGCGGATGGAGTCGCTGTACCAGCTGGTGAAGATCCAGCCCCGCACCCACGCCGCGCCGCGGGTGCTGGTCTCCTGGGGCGCGGGGCTCTCCTTCCACGGCGTCGCAGAGAGCGTGCAGCGGAAGATCACCCTGTTCGACCGCGAGGGAAATCCGCTGCGCGCGGTGGTGACCATCGCCTTCCGCGAATACCGCAAGCTCGACGAGCAGCTGAAGGAGCTGAACCTCCAGTCCGCCGACCAGACCAAGCTCACCGTGCTGCGCGCGGGCGACCGGCTGGACGTGCTGGCCGCGCGCGAGTACGGCGACCCCGAGGCCTGGCGCGCGCTGGCGGCCTGGAACGGGATCGAGGACCCGCGCAGCGCCGGGCCGGGAACGGCGCTGGAGATTCCCCCGCGCGACGTGCTGGGGCTGGGGAGCCGGCTGTGAGCACCCAGAGCATCGCCTCGCTCGGCACCGACTTCTACGTCCCCTGGTGGAGGGTGAGCGTGGGCGGCCGCGCCATCGACCAGAAGGCCGTGCACGACGTGCTCTCGGTGAGCTACGCCGACTCCCTGGAGGAGGTGGACTCCTTCTCCCTGGAGATCAACAACTGGGACGAGGAACGGCGCACCACAAAGTACAGCGAGGGCGAGCTGTTCGAGCCCGGGCAGCCGGTGAAGCTCGAGCTGGGCTACCGCGACGCGGGGCTGGTGACCATGCTGACCGGCGAGATCACCTCGCTGCAGCCGAAGTTCCCCGCCGAGGGGCCGCCCACCCTGAGCGTGAGCGGGCTCAGCATCCTGCACCGCCTGCGCGGCGAGGCGCACTCGGTGGTCTACGAGAACAAGACCGACTCCGAGATCGCCTGCGCGATCGCGAAGCTGCTGGGGGTGCGGGTGGAGACCCCCGCGGCCGAGTCCGAGGCGGTCTACCCTTACGTGGTCCAGAACAACCAGCACGACATCGTCTTCCTGCTGCAGCGGGCGCGGAAGATCGGCTACGAGCTGACGGTGCAGGAGGGCAAGGGCCGCGAGCCCCCGTACCTGAAGTTCGCGCCGCAGGAGAAGGCGAAGGAGGCGCCGTACCGGCTGCAGTGGGGGAGCTCTCTGCTCTCCTTCGACCCCCGGCTCACCACGGCGAACCAGGTGGGCTCGGTGACGGTGCGGTCGTGGCACCCCACCAGCAAGAAGGTCATCGAGGCCACGGTCAAGCGCAGCGAGCTGGGAAAGAAGGAGCCCTTCGCCAGCGCCTTCGAGGAGCGGAAGGAGGTGCTGGCCGACCGCCCGGTGAGCAGCGAGGCCGAGGCGCGCCAGCTCGCGCTGGAGACGCTGCGCCACATCTCGCAGAACTACGTGACGGCGTCGGCCACCACCGTCGGCCTCCCCCGCCTGCGCACCGGGTCGCTGGTGGAGCTCGGGGGGCTCGGGGCGAGGTACCTCGACGGCACTTACTTCATCACCGGCACCACGCACGCCATCGGCGACAGCGGCTACACCACCCAGTTCCAGGCGCGCAAGGAGGAACCGGCGTGAGCGACGCTTCGGCGCGGGTAAACGGCGTGGTGATCGGCGTGGTGAAGGACCTGAACGACCCGCAGAAGCTGGGGCGGGTGCGGGTCTCCTTCCCCCACCTGGGCGGCGTGCTGAGCGACTGGGCGCGGCTGGCCACCCTGATGGCCGGCAACGACCGCGGCTCGCTCTTCCGCCCCGAGCTCGAGGACGAGGTGCTGGTGGCCTTCCTCTTCGGCGACCCGGCCAAGGCGTACGTGATCGGCGCGCTCTGGAACGAGCAGGACGCGCCCCCCGAGGGCGGCGGCACGCAGGATAACCACCTGCGCACGCTGAAGAGCCGCAGCGGCCACCTCCTGCGCTTCGACGACACGCCGGGCGGCGAAAAGGTGGAGATCGTCGCGAAGGGCGCGAAGCAGCGGATCGTGATCGACGTCTCGGGCAAGTCCATCGCCGTCGAGGCCGACGAGGGCACCATCTCGGTGAAGACCTCGCAGGGCGACGTGAGCGTGGAGTCGGGCGGCGCGATGAAGGTCAAGGCCACCTCGTCGCTCTCGCTGGAGGCGCCCGAGATCACGGTGGAGGCGAGTGGGGTGCTCACGCTCAAGGGCGCGACGGTCAAGATCAACTGACGGGAGGGGGACGATGCCGTTCGCCGCGAAGCAGGGTGACCGGGTGCTCGCCACCGACACGCACCTAATCCAGCCGCCGGGCACCACCCCGCCCGTGCCGGTGCCGCACCCGTTCACCGGCATCATCGACGGCGGCCTGAGCGGCGACGTGACGATCGGGGGGAAGCCCGCGGCCACGGTGGGCAGCACGGCCACCAACACCCCGCCGCACCTCCCCCTCGGCGGCACCTTCGTGAATCCCCCCGCCAACCGGGGGACCATCGTAAAGGGAAGCGCCACGGTGCTGATCAACGGCAAGGGCGCCGCGCGCATGGGCGACACCGCGAAGACCTGCAACGATCCCGTCGACCTCCCCGGGGGGACGGTGGTCGCCGCGGGAACGGTGGAGATCGGGGGATGAGGGGCGTGCGAACGTGCCGGTGGGGCCGGGCGGCGAGCCACGAGACGACGGAGACCCGCGCGGGAGAAGGGGATGCGTGACGAGCTGGTGGGGCGCGGGTGGGCGTTCCCGGTGCGGCCGGGGCCCGACGGGCGGCTGCCCCTGCGCGGTGGCGAGCGGAAGATCCGCGAGAGCATCTGGCTGATCCTGGCCACCGCTCCCGGCGAGCGCGTGATGCGCCCCGCCTTCGGCGCCGGGCTGCCGGGCGAGCTCTTCGCCCCCAACGACCCGCGCCGCCGCGCCCTGCTGGCCACGCGCGCCCGGGAGGCGCTGGTGCGGGACGAGCCCCGCATCGACGTGCTGGACGTACGCGCCGACCCCGACCCCGACGAGGAGGGGCGCGTGCTGGTGCAGGTGGACTACCGCGTCCGCGACAACAACGCCGTGTTCAACCTGGTCTACCCCGTCTACCTGACGGAAGGAGCCGCGTAAGGTGCCCATCGCTCCCCCGCCCCTAGAGGCGCGTACCTTCGACGAGCTGGTGCAGGAGGCCAGGCGCCGCATCGCGCGCTACACCCCGGAGCTGGCGCTGGGGTGGACGGACCACAACGAGTCGGACCCCGGCATCACCCTGGTGCAGCTCTTCGCCTGGCTGGCGCAGATCACCCAGGAGCGGGTGAACCAGCTCCCCGAGCGCACCTACCGCGCCCTGCTGGACCTGCTGGGGATGCAGGTGCGCCCCGCCGTTCCCGCCTTCGCGGACCTCGTGTTCGACCCCATCCCCGGCGCCGGGCGCGACCTGCGCGTGCCCGCCGGCACCCGCGTGGGCGCGCCCCCGGGCGAAGACGGGAACCCGGTCACCTTCGAGACCGCGCAGCCGCTCGACGTGGTCGGCGCCGTGCTGGCCCACGTGCTCACCTACGACGGCACCGCCTTCCGCGAGGTGACGCCGCTGAACGGCCCCGAGGGCGGCGCGCTCTTTCCGTTCGGCGAGCGCCCCGAGACGGGTGCGGCCCTCTACTTCGGCTTCGCGGTGCCGCCCAGCCGCGAGGCGCAGTGGCGCCCCTTCCCCGGCCGCGTGAGCCTGCGCGCCTTCGAGCCCGAGGGCCGCACCGCGCCCGCGCCCGTGGCCTGCGGGAGCGCGCCGGCGGTGAAGCGCGCCGCGATGGCGTGGGAGTACCTCCCCGGACCCGGCAGGGCCTGGGAGGCGCTGGCCGTGTTCCACGACGAGACGCGCGCGTTGGAGGTGGGGGGCTACCTGTCGCTGCAGGGCCCGCGCGAGATCGACCCGGCGCCGCTGTGGACCCTCGAGGAGGCGTGCTACTGGGTGCGGCTGCGCCTGCGCGACCCCGACTACGGCACGCGCGTGCCGCGCGTGGGCTTCTTCCGCTTCAACACCGTCCCCGCCCGCCACCAGGTGACGGTGAATGACGAGCGGCTGGGCACCGCCAGCGGCGCGCCGGGGCAGACGGTGCAGCTGCGCACCCTTCCCCTGGTTCCCGAGACGCTGACGCTGGAGGTGGCGGACGAGGGCGGGCAAATGGTGGAGTGGCATCCCGTCGCCCTCTTCCGCGACCCCGACGCCGGCGCCGCCGACCCGCTGGCCGGGCCCGACGCGCGCGTCTACCGGGTCGATCCGGAGCGCGGCACCGTCAGCTTCGGCGACGGACGGCGCGGGGCCATCCCGCCGGCGGGGAGCGCCGTGGTCGCCCGCGAGTACCGCTCGGGCGGCGGCGCGGGCGGCAACCAGGAGGCCGGCGGGATCGCCTCGCTGCAGACCACGCTGCCGGGGATCAAGGGCGTCACCAACCCCCGCCCCGCCGTGGGCGGGCTCGACGCGCAGACGGCCGAGCAGGCGGCCCGCGGGGCCCCGCAGTGGCTGCGCCGCCGCGAGCGCGCCGTCACCGCCGACGACTTCGAGGCCGCCGCCGAGGAGATCGGCGGGGTGGTCCGCGCCGTCGCGCTCGCGGGCGAGCACCCCGACTACCCCGAGGTGCGCGTTCCCGGCGCGGTCACCGTGCTGGTGGTCCAGGACAGCCGCGAGACGCCGCCGGTCACCTCCGAAGACCTGCTGCGCGCCGTCTGCGCGGCGCTGGAAGCGCAGCGCACGCTGACGACGGAGGTGTACGTGCGCCCGCCGCGCTTCGTGCGCGTGGACGTGGCCGCCGAGCTGCGCGTGGACCCGCAGCGCTCCATGGGCGAGGCGCAGGAGAACGCCCGCACGCGGCTGGAGGGCTACCTGGACTACCGCACCTGGAGCTTCGGCCAGGACCTCCATCCGGCCACCGTGCAGAGCCGGCTGCTGTCGGGCGACGACGGCGTCCGCACGGTGGAGCGGATGCGCATCACCGTCGACGGCCGGCTGCACGAGTCCGCCACCGGCCCGGTGCGCCTCCCGGGCGACACGCTGGTGTACGCCGGCCAGATCGACCTGGCCGCGCTTCCCTACGCGGAGCAGTAGCGTGGCCGGCCAGGGCGGCGGCGCGTGGCGCCTGTCGGGCGCGAACGGCTGGGGCGCCGAGCTCTCCGCCGGCCGCGCGGTGCCCGTGCGCGTGCGCATGGACGGCGTGGTGGCCGGCGCGGCGCTCACCCTCGGCCCGGCGCACGGCGGCCCGCTGGACCCCACCGCCTTCCCCGCCACGGCCGGCGGCCTGACGCTGCCGCCCAACCTCTCCCTCGCCGGCGGCGAGCTGCTGGTGGCCGCCGCCGCCCGCCGCCGGGTCCTCCGGTGGGAGGCGGCGCGGCGGAGGTTCGTGGACTGGATCCGCCTCCCCATCGCCCCCGGCGGCACGCTGGCGCTGAAGCGCGCCGGCGACCTGCTCGTCTTCGCGCTGATCGGCGAGGGGCGGGTGACGGCGATCCATCCCCGCGCCGGCATCGTCGCCGACGCCGTGACCGTGCCGGGCGGGGTGCACGACCTTTACGCCCGCCCCGGGGGCGAGGTGCTGATCCTGGCGACGGCCGGCGGCCAGTCCACCGTGTGGCGCTGGCGGCCGGGGCATCCGGACCTCACGCGCGCCACCGTGCACCTCCCCGCCGGCGACGACGTGCGCGCCCGGCTGCTGGCCGACGCCCGCGGGCGGGTCTACGTCTTCGAGAGCGCCTGGGGCCGGCTGCTGGAGCTGGGGGAGAACGGGTGGCTGCCGGTGGACGCGCTGCGCGAGCGCTTCGCGCCGCCGGCCGTGGCCGTGGAGCCCGACGCGCAGCGGGGCTGGCGGATGCGCGTCCCGCCGGGCTTCGGCGCCGCCGACGCCGTCATCCCGTGGCCCGCGCCGGCGGGGTGGCCCGCCTTCGGCCCCGAGGGGGAGGCGCTGGAGCTGCCGCCGGAGGTGGAAGTCGGCCGGCGCCCGTACTCGTCCTCGGGGACGATCGAGATCGGCCCGCTGGACGCCGCCCTGCCGCGCACGGTGTGGGACCGCGTGGAGCTGGAGATCGGCGGGCTGGCCGTGGGGACGGCGCTGCGCGTCCAGACCCGCACCTCCGAGGAGCCTGCGGAGCCGCTCCCGGACCGCTCGCCGTGGACCGACGCCCAGCGCATCGTCGGGCCCGACGACGGGCCCGCGGAGCTGGCGGTCCTGGGCATGCCGGGGCGCTGGCTCTGGGTGCGGCTGCGGCTCGAGGGCGGCGCCGGCACGCCGTCGGTCACCGCCGTCACCCTGGTCCACCCCCGCCGCGGGGTGGTGGACTACCTCCCCGCCGTCTATCGCGAGGAAGACCAGGACACGCGCTTCCTGGAGCGCTTCGTCGGCGCGCTGGAGCGGACGTGGGAGCCGCTGGAGGCGGCGGTGGGCGACTTCCACCGCGAGCTACGCGCCGAGACG
>DASRQW010000103.1 GCA_035696245.1 Longimicrobiaceae bacterium
GATGTAGCAGTTTCGTTTGCCCCCGGCGGACAGCGCGCCTATCGTGCTTACCGGCTGTAAGCGTCGTGAGACAGCTCCTCAGCGCGTGACCGAGAACGTCACCTCTCCAACGCTCCGCCGATGAACGACTCGGGCAAGCTCGATGGGCGGTTTCGCGAGGCGGTGGGAGCCCTCGATGCGGGGGACCTGGGCGAGCTGGAGCGGCTGCTCGCGGCGCATCCCGCACTGGTCCGCGAACGGCTGGATGCGCCGGGCGACTGGCTGCGCGGGGTCGTGGGCGGGGCGCTGGACGGGTACTTCCGGCACCCGTACCTGCTCTGGTTCGTCGCGGGTAACCCGGTCCGGAACGAGAGGCTGCCTGCGAACGTCGCGGAGATGGCGCGCGCGATCATCCGCGCGGCGGAGCGCGAGTGCGTACCCAGCCTGCCCGAGCAGATCGCCTACACGCTGGGGCTCGTGTGTACCGGCCGCGTGCCGCGCGAGAGCGGAGTGCAGATCGAGCTGATCGACGTGCTGGTGGATGCGGGCGCGGAGCCGGGCTCGGGCACGGGCGCGCTCGCCGGCGGCAACCTCGCCGCGGCCGGGCACCTGATCGAGCGGGGAGGGAGGATGACGCTCGCCGCCGCCGTCTGCCTCGGCCGCACCGCCGATGCGGAGCGCCTGGCTCCACGGGCGACCGCGGAGGAGAGGCAGACGGCGCTCGCGGCCGCTGCCTTGAACGGCAACGCCGCGGGGGTGATGATGGTGCTCGGCTTCGGTGTGGAGATGGACGCCTTCGGGACGGATTTCCACCCGCACCGAACGGCCCTGCACCACGCCGTGTCCTCCGGCTCGCTGGACACGGTCAAGGTGCTCGTGGAGGCAAGGGCGCAGCTCGGGCAGCGCGATAAAGTCTACGACGGCACGCCACTCGACTGGGCGGAGCACCTGGGCTTCGACGAGATCGCCCGCTTCCTGCGGGAGCGCGGCGCACCTTCGTAGCGGAGTCTCCAGTATCCAACGAACGAAAGAGCACCGGGACGATGCGCATCGTCCCGGTGCTCTTTGCATGTGCGCCGCTGCCGTACCGAGCGGAGACGGAGACTTCCAACGTCTGCGGACCGGCCGAGCCTACGACAGCTCGGTGAAGCGGACGATGTAGCCGTTGAGGCGCTCGGAGACTTCGCCGAGGGCGGCGACGGCTTCCTCGATCTCGGCGAGGGTGGAGGCCTGGGCGCGGGCGGCCTGGGCGACGCCGCTGGCGCCCTCGCCGTTCTCGGCCGCGATTCCGGAGACGGCGCCGATCTCGTCGCGCAGCCCCACGATGCGCTCCTGCTGCTCGCGCGCGCGGGTGGCGATGCGCGCGGTGAGCCGCCCCGCGCCCCGCGCCGCCTCCACGATGCGGTCCACCGACTCCAGCGCGGTTCGGGACAGGTCGCCCACGCCAGCCAGCCGCGCCGCGCCGCCCTCGATCCGCTCGCGGGCGGCGCCCATCTGCCCGGCCACGGAGTCCACCATCTCCCGCGCCCGCATGGCCGCGTCTGCGCTGGAGTCGGCCAGCTTGCGCACCTCGTCGGCGACCACGGCGAAGCCGCGGCCGTGGTCGCCCGCGCGCGCCGCCTCTATGGCCGCGTTCAGCGCCAGCAGGTTCGTCTGCTCCGAGATCTCGGCGATGCTGCCCACCAGGGTGGAGATCTGGTCCGACGCGCCGGCCAGCCGCGCGATCTCGCGCGCCTCGCTGTCCACGAAGTCGCGCAGCTCCACCAGGCGCCCCATCGCCTCCTCGATGGCGCCGCGGTTGTCGGCGGCCAGGCGGCCGGTGTCGCGGCTCTGCCCGGCCGACGCGGCCGCATCCTCCGCCATCTCCGTGGCCGCACCGGCCAGCGCGGCGGTCATCTCCAGCCCGTGCGCCGTCCGCACGCCCTGCTCGCCGATGCGGCCGGTGATCTGCGCCGCCAGGTCGGCCACGCCCTGCCCGCTGGCCCGCAGCTGCGCGAGGCGGCCGGCGACCTCGCGGAGCTGCGCCTCCAGCTCGCGCGCGCCGCTGGTCATGGGCCGCACCAGGCTGTCCAGCTGGAGCGCCAGCGAGACCTGCCGGGCGAAGCGCTCCACCAGCCGCACCTCGGCCTGGGTGTACGCGTGGGGCCGGTGGTGCGCGATCTCCAGCAGCCCCAGAGGCAGCCGGCCATAGCGCAGCGGCTGGAGGAGCACCGAGCGCACACCGTCCACCTCGCCCACGGCGGCCTCGCGCTGCACGTCGTCCACCACTGTCGCCTGGGCCGCGCGCATGGCCGTCGCGCGCAGGTCCGCGAGCCCCGCGGCCCGCCCCGCCAGCTCGGGGGACGGGTAAACGGGGACTAGTGCGGCGCCGGTCTCGCCCGCGTAGATGTGCAGCCAGCGCCAGTCGATGAGGCGCGCGGCCAGCGTCTCGATCTGCCGCAGCGAGTCGGTGAGCGGCATGCCGGCGGCGATCACCGTCTCCATGGCGATGACCTTCCGCAGCTCTTCCGACGCGATGGACTCCACGAACATGAGGCGCACCAGCAGGCCGGCGCCGACCACGAAGGCGAGGATGAAGGCCCAGCCGTAGTCCTCGCCGTAGAAGCCGATGGCCTCGGCGATGCCCACGGCGCCCACCATCCCCAGCACCGCGACCTGGAGCTCGAAGCGCGCGAGCACCGTCCACTCGTCGCGCGTGAGCTTGCCGCGGGTGGCGAGCGAGAAGTAGAAGAGGGCGCGCGAGAAGCCGAAGTAGGCCACGAAGTACGCCGTGGCCGACGGGATGCCCAGCACGCTCAGCAGGTGCGTGGGCGCCAGCCCGCCGGAGCCGGGCACCGGGCCGGTGGCGGTGAGCGCCGCCAGCAGCACGCCCGCCGCGGCCAGCGCGGGGAAGACCTCGCGCCCGGCGTTGATGGCGGACGGATAGAGGCCCTTCCGCCGCACCAGGTCGCCCGCGAGCGCGCCCAGCCCCGCGGCGATCACGCTCTCCACCGGCATGCCCACGAGCGCGAGGGCCGCGACGGGCACCACCGTCATGGTGACGTACGCGTACTTGCTGAGCTGCACCGCGCCGTAGCGCAACGCCGCCACGCACGCGGCGCCCACCAGCGCGGCCGTCCACCCGCGCGCATTCGGCGGCGCCCACGCGACGGCGGCCACCAGCACCGCCGCGCCTCCGAAAGCCATGCCCCGTGCGTACCACGCCAGGGCCAGCCGGAGCGCCGCCGTCGCGGCCGACCGCGAGCTACGCTGGGACATGGACGGCGGCGGCTTCGGCAGAGGTGATGACCGGCACGAGCTCGAAGCCGACCAGGTCTTCCCAGCGCGCGAACCACTGCGCGAAGAGGCCCGGATCAGCTGTGCGCATCAGCTGGAAGCAGCTCGAGCGGTCGGCGGTGACCCAGCTGTCCACGTACTCCAGGCCGTCGGGGAGCATGCGGCCGGACTCACGGAAGCGCCGGTAGACGGGCTCGGGATCGCCGTCGCGGTAGCGCTCGATCACCATGTAGAGAATGGAGATGGCTCGACTCTGAAGAGGAAACGGGAGGAGAAGGCCGTCGCGCATGTGGAGGCTGCGGAAGGCGCGGCGTTCACGTTGCCGGCCTCGACGGACGGGCAGCGGCCGCGGACGCCCGGCCGAAGACTATCCTAGCGGAGCGATGCCGTCCGGCCGGATCGTAGCGTTGCGGAGGGCGGCGACGAACGGGCGCGCCGCGTCGACTCCGCCGCGGCCGAGGAGGTCCACGAGCGCGCTGCCGACGACGACGCCGTCCGCCACCGCTGCGACCGCGGCGGCCTGCTCGGGCGTGGAGATGCCGAA